>WRIA01000140.1 GCA_009782975.1 Clostridiales bacterium | reverse complement strand
TGCGGTATTTGCAGCGTATTTGCCGGCGCGGACGAAACGGATGTCATGATCACCAAAGCCCTTAAAATGATCGGGGAATTTCTGGAATTGAGCCGGGTCATGCTGCTGGATTACCAACAGCCCGCTCTTCATTGCCAGTACGAATGGTACGACCAGAGCAGAAAGGGATCATCCAAGCTGGATAGCTTGATGTTGTTGGAGGATAAAGAAGCTCTGCTGGCCCAGGATTTTGAACGGCACGGCATGGATTGGTATGCGGTTTACGATAACGACCCGGAGGATATTATAGCCCGCTATAACCTGGATGCCTTTGCCTGCCTGTTTGTGCCGGTCTTTTGCAAGGAAAGCTTCTGGGGCCTGCTTAGATTCGACCAATGCGGGGAACACGCCCCCTGGACAGAAACCGACATAAGCCTGGGCAAGATAGTGGCGGATATCCTTTCTTTGGTATTGAACCGTTGCAGCCTGGAGGATAATCTGCTTGCCAGCTTAAACGAGGCCAAGCAAACAGCGGAACAGGCCAGCCGGGCCAAGGGGGATTTTCTTTCCCGCATGAGCCACGAGATGCGCACGCCCCTAAACGCCATAATAGGCATGACGGACATCGCCTTAAGCTCCAAAGAAGTGGGCAAAAAGGATTATTGCCTCAACCAGATAGATAACGCCTCCAAGCACCTGCTTAATGTAATAAACGATATATTGGATATGTCCAAAATGGAGGCCAGCCAGCTTACGCTTTCCAAGGATGAGTTCGATTTCGAGCAGGCGCTGATGGATATAATAGATGTGGTGCGTTTCCGCGCCGAGGAAAAGCAGCAGGATCTGGTCATAAATATGGATTCCAATGTGCCCCGCTCCCTTATCGGGGACGAGGTAAGGATAGGCCAGGTAATAACAAATCTGCTTACCAACGCAATAAAATTTACCCCGGACGGCGGCGTTATAAAGCTAAACGTAAGCCAGATAGCCGCGGAGGGAGATCTGCTTACCCTGATGGTGGAGGTAATAGATAACGGCATAGGCATCTCCGAGGCGCAGCAGGCCCGCCTTTTCACCTCCTTCGAGCAGGGAGACGGCGGTATCGCGCGCAAATACGGCGGCACCGGCCTGGGGCTTTCTATATGCAAGCATATCGTCAACCTTATGGGCGGCGATATCCGTGTGCAATCCGTTATAGACCAGGGCTCCACCTTTTCCTTCACCATGAAGCTGCAAAAAGGCAAACGCCAGATGGAACACGATCTTACCATAAATATCAGCCGCGGCGAAATACGCATACTGGCCGTGGACGATCAAAAGGATATACTGGAATATTTCCGGCAGATAATGTCCGCTTTGGGCCTGCCCTGCGATACCGCTGCCAGCGGGGCGGAAGCGCTTAAAATGATAGAAGACCGCTTTGACGACCCCTATACCGAGCCTTATAACATCTTTTTTGTGGATTGGCAAATGCCGGAAATGGACGGCATAGAGCTTACCAAAAAGATCCGCGCCCTTACCGGGTACAGCACGGTCATCATAATGATCTCCGGCTCCCCCTGGTGCGATATGGAAAGGGAAGCGGTGGCGGCCGGCGTAAGCCATTTTATACCCAAGCCGCTGTTCCCCTCCAACCTTATAAACGGTATAAACGAATGTGTGGGCGTGGCCGCCAAAGATAGGGCCGCCGCCAAAAAAGCCGTTATGGAAGGCGGCTACAATTTCAAAAATCTTAACCTGCTGCTGGCGGAGGATGTGCCTGCCAACCGGGAGATCATCCATATTCTGCTGGCGGACACGCATATTGGTATAGATAACGCCATAAACGGGCGGCAGGCCCTGGAGATGTTCACGCAAAACCCAAAAAAATACAGCCTTATACTTATGGATATAAATATGCCGGAGATGAACGGCAACGAAGCCAGCCGCGCCATCCGCGAACTCCCCTGCGAGGAGGGGCAAAATATCCCCATTATAGCCATGACAGCCGACGTGCTGGGGGAAGACGCCGCAAAATGCCCCAACGACGATGTAAACGGCCAAATCAGCAAGCCTGTGGAGATAAAACAACTGTTGGATATCCTGGCCACGCATTTGCATACTCCGGGCGCCTCTCATCCGTCGGCGGGCAAAAAGGATGATTCCTATAAGCCTATCTCCTATTCCCGCGGCAAAAAGAACGCCCCGGAAGAAAACTATGCCGGCTTTTTGCCCCTGCTGGACGTACAGGACGGCTTAAACAGGTTGATGAACAATAAGGCTTTGTATTTTACCCTGCTGCGCAATTTTTCCGGCCGCGCCCAGGTGGACGAGCTTATGACCCACATCATAAAAAACGACCACGAACAAACTATGCAAAAAGCCAATGCCATAAAGGGCGTAGCGGCTAATCTGGGCCTAAACGGGCTGCTTGCGGTAATAGACGATATATTGGATCATGCCAAAATGGAGGTTTCCTCTACACAACTCGTAGGCGAACTGGACGACGCGGTAGAAAAATCCTTAAAAGCCATAAACCAACTGCTGGAAGGAGAAGGAATAATATGAACGACGAAAAAATGCGCGTACTGGTAGTGGATGATATCGAGACCAACCGCATAATTTTGCAGGAGATATTATCCGACACATACGAAATAGAGCAGGCCCAGGATGGCATAGAGGCTATTTCCAAGCTGATAAATTCCGTTGAAAAGCCCAAGATCATCCTGTTGGATGTGATGATGCCTGGCTTAGACGGCTTCGGCGTTATTTCCTATATGAAATCCGACCCTGTATTGACCAAGATCCCCGTCATATTCATCACAGCCTCCGACCAGGAAGTCCAGGGCCTGAAGGCCGGGGCGGTCGATTATATCTCCAAACCCTTCGAGCCGGAGATCGTGCGCCTGCGCGTAGCCAGCCAGCTGGAGCTCTCTTTGTACCGGGAGGAGTTAGAGGGCCTGGTGGCCCAGAAGGCCAACGAGCTGATAGTGACCAGAGAGCATTTTTTGGATACCATGGCCAACCTTATCGAATACCGCAGCCTGGAATCGGGCCTGCATGTTAAGCGTACCAAGGATCTGGCGCGGGTACTGGCCATGCAGTTGGTGCGCCGCGGCGGCCCCTATGCGGAAGACCTGCAAGCCAGCAACCCTAACGCCATGGTCAAAGCCGTACCGCTTCACGATATAGGCAAAATAGGCATACCCGATAATATCTTGCTTAAACCGGGGCGGCTGACTCCGGAGGAGTTTGTTATAATAGAAACACATACCGTTATAGGCGGCCAGGTAATACAATCCTTGCGGGAAGTGGGCGAGGACGATTACCTAAAGCACTGCTATAATATCT
>WRIA01000139.1 GCA_009782975.1 Clostridiales bacterium | reverse complement strand
ATACTGGCAAATGAATTTGGATTTTGGCGTTATGCAGACGCAGGCAGCCGCAAAGTGGGCTCAGATATGTATAGACCAGCTGGAAAGGGGGTAAAAATCATGAAAATATTGCTGTTATGCGACAGGGAAAGCGCCAAAAACGACCTGCGGGCCACTTTTTACGACCTGCTGGCGGATGCCGGACATACCGTGACAGTTTTAACGCTGAACCGAGAAGAATTTAAACCCTGCCTGGGATGCTTCGGTTGCTGGGTAAAAACGCCCGGTCAGTGCGTGATAACCGAAGACGACGCCAACAGTGTATCTGAAAAGCTAATGCGCTCGGACGCCGTCGTACTGCTTACCAAGATAACATTCGGCGGTTTCTCGGCCGATGTCAAATCATTTCTCGACCGGGCCATACAAAACATAGCGGCCGACTTTGAGGTTTATAAAGGAGAAATGCGCCACGAAATGCGCTACGAGCGCTTCCCTATCTATATCGCGGTGGGTTACGGCGATGTAAGCGGCTCAGAACAACAAACCTTTATTAATTTAGCGCAACGAAACGCGCTGAATATGCGGCCAGCAAATCTTTTGGCGCTAACGACACAAAGCGGCGGTACGTTAAAAAAAACAAGTCATTCCATCCTGAAATTATTGGAGGCAAGCAAATGAAAATCGTGGCAATAAACGGCAGCCCGAAAGCAAAGGGGTCTGTATCTGAACTGATCATTGCGCAGATAGAACATATACTTGATGAAAAAATCCAAACGCATCAGGCCGTGCGTCTCGTACAAGGCTATACAACACAGGAGACCTTAACGGCGATTCTGGATGCGGATATTTTGTTGATAGTATTCCCGCTGTACGTGGATTCCCTGCCTGCTTCTCTAATAGAGCTGCTGACGCGGCTCGAAGACGCGGCGCACAGCATAATAGCCAGCCCCCATATTTTTGTCATCAGCAACTGCGGCCTTAGCGAACCGGAGCATACCGCGCTGGCATTAGATATGGTAAAGCACTTTGCGGAGCGCACCGGTTATGTATGGGGTTACGGGCTGGGTATAGGACGCGGGGGCATGCTGGCCTCTATGGGAAACAACTGGAGCAAGGGGCCTGTTAGCAATGTTTATGCGGCGCTTTGCGATATGACCTGTGCCATGTGTGAAGGAAGAAGCGAACAAAATAAATTCATCGCGCCCAAATTTCCGCGTTTTCTCTACATAGCCACCGCAAATATAGGTTGGCGCATACAGGCAAAGCGAAATGGTGTCCGCAAAAAATTAAATTCGCGGCCCTACGAAAAAATAAGCGAAACAGCAAAATAAACAGGCTTATTCTTACTCTTGTTTTGTTACTGCTGCTCGCCGCCACCAACAGTAAACATATAAATCGACCCCGGCCATGCGGCCTTGCAAAAACCAGGCCACAGTTATGTCTATCGCTAAAGCGACAGACTGACTGTGGCCGTATATATTATTTACCTTGTGCTGTTTATCCTTGGGTAATCAGCGGTTTGCCGGCGCTATACTCCCCTGCCCAAATCGAAGGCCCGCAGGTTCAATTCCGCAAACTGCGGCTTTACCGCCTTGCTTATGGCCTCTTGCCAGGCATCCAGAGAAAACTCCAGGCTTTGGGAAAGCTTGCCCAAAAGCACGGTGTTTACAGCCTTACCGTTGCCGGCCTTAAGCGCCAGCCCATAAGCATCCACCATCGTTACCAGGGCAGAGGTTGCTTGCAAACACTTATCTATGTCCGCCGGGTACTCCATAGCCCCGCTAAGCACGGGTAAAGGCGGCAATTCCTGAGCATTTACCAGCGCGCGGCCCTGCGGTTTAAGCAAAGGCAGCATACGCAGGGCTTCCAGCTTTTCAAAAGCCAGCAATATATCCGCCTCGCCGGGGTCTATAAGGGGAGAATATACCTCGTCCCCGTAGCGCACCTGTGTAAGCACCGAACCGCCGCGCTGGCTCATGCCGTGTACCTCGGAAACCTTAACAGTATGCCCCGCTTCAAGCGCCAAAAGTGAGATGATGCGCCCGGCCAGTATTGTACCCTGCCCGCCCACACCGGCTATCAAAATATTGGTTACGCAGCTCATATATTATCCCTCCCGCCGATAGCTTTTTTAGCGCACAGCCCGGCGCAAAGCGCGCAGCCCGTGCATTGGCCGGCATCTATAGAAGCTTTGCCCTTGCGTATGCCCAAAGCCGGGCAGCCTATAGAAAGGCAGGTCTTACAGCCCACGCAGGCTTCGTCGTTAACAAACAAGGGCTTGCCGCGTTCTGCCTGGGGCAGCAGTATGCAGGGAGATACAGATATGACCACCGCCGGTCCTTCGTATTCCTGCGCCCCTTTAAGCGCGTCGGTAAGAGCCTTTTTATCGAAGGGATCGGCCGTGCGTACATAACCCACGCCGCAAGCGGCGGCCAGCGCTGCCAGATCCAGCGCCGGGGCAGGCAGGGCCTGCGCGTTCATGCCGCTGGCCGGGTTATGCTGATGACCGGTCATGGCGGTTATGCTGTTATCCAGTATCACCACGGTTATATTGGCCTGATTATACACGGCGTTTATAAGGCCGGTGATGCCGGAATGAATGAAGGTGGATTCCCCCAGCACCGCCAGGGGTTTAACGCCTTCGCCGCCCCTGGCTTTAGCCAGCCCGTGAGCCATAGTTACGGAAGCCCCCATGCATACCGTGGTATCTATGGCGGAAAGGGGCGGCCCTGCGGCCAGTGTGTAGCAGCCAATATCCCCCATTACGGGCGCTTTTAGCCTTTTTATCACAGCAAACGAGGCGCGGTGAGGGCAACCTGCGCACAATACCGGCGGGCGAGGAGGCAGGCCCGGTGTTTCCTGGGGCATATTCCCCGCGGCGCCGCCCAAAACGGCCTTTATATCGGGCGGAAATATCTCGCCCAGGGGAGAAAACAATGCCTTGCCCTTACAGGCTATGCCCCAGCTTTTAAGCTGCTGCTCGAAAAAGGGATCCAGCTCCTCCACCACATACAGTTCGTCCACGGCGGCGGCAAAATCAAGCAGGCGCTGCTTGGGCAGGGGGTTGACCAATCCCAGCTTAAATACGCTGGCCTGCGGCAAGGCTTCCCGCACATATTGATAGGCCGCGCCGGAACAGACTATGCCCATGGATCTATCCCGCAGTTCCACACGGTTAACTTCCGTTCCCTCCGCGTAAGCGGCCAGCTCTATCAAGCGCTTTTCCAGCGCCACATGGCGGGGGCGCGCCCCGGCAGGGGCCATAACATATTTTTGTATATCCCGCGTATAAGGTTTAAGCTCCGTTTCTACCCTATCGGATAATTCCACCAGGCTTTGTCCGTGAGATACCCGCGTGGTCAGACG
>WRIA01000138.1 GCA_009782975.1 Clostridiales bacterium | reverse complement strand
AAGCCAAAGGTAAAGCGCCGTACCGCCGTTTGCGGGTCGATACCCACGCAGCCGATGAATAGGCCGATAGCCCCGGCAATCAGTCCATGTTTGAGGGATTTGCCGCCTAAAGAGCCCGCCGTCATCAATCCCATAGAGGCCAGCAGCAGATAATCTATGGAACGAAAGTTCAAGGCAAACCTGGCCATGAAAGGCGCGCCAACGGCCAGGGCGACGATGCCCAGGATGGTGCCGATGAAAGATTGGGTAGTCGCCAGGCCCATAGCCTGCCCTGCCAGTCCTTTTTGGGACAGAGGATAACCGTCGAAGCCGGTGGCCACCGCCGCCGGCGCGCCTGGTATGTTCAGCAAAATGGCCGAACGGGAACCGCCGAAAACTGCGCCCACAAATACTCCGATTATCAGGGCCAGGGCATTGTGGATATTCCAACCGAAGGTGAAGGATACCAGCAGCGATACGGCCATGGTACCGCTAAGGCCGGGGATGGCCCCCACGTAGACCCCGGCAAAAGCGCCTGCGGCCACCAGGGCGATCAGCTGCGGTTCCCTGAACACGATCAACATATGATATATTACGTCCATGAGTACCTCTTATGGCAATATGACATGGAAGAGCATCGTGAAAATCAGCAGGATAAAGCCCATGATAAGGGCTGTCCAGAGAATATTTTTGAGGAAATCCCGCCGGGTCAGATAGCACATAGCGCCCCATAAAAAAAGCGGCGTGGCTATATAAAAGCTGACGTGCAGCAACAAGGCCAGACAATAGGCGGCTATAGCCGTAATAATGGCCGGCAGCGGGGCAGGCAAGGCATAGCCTAGGGCCTGCCGTATGCCCCTTGCCGCCCTGCCTTTGCCGGGGCTTGCGGCTAAAATGACCAGGGAAAGCGTTGCCCAAAGGCCGCTTGCTAACAGGGGCAGGGCGGCGGCGGAAGCCATGACCGGCGGGCTTATGGCAAAACACAAAGCAATGGATCGTAAAAATGCGGCCACCCCCAGCAAAAAGAGGGCCAGGGCAAAGGCCCTTTCCCCCGGCATTGGCGACATTTTGGCTTCTACCGCCGTTTTTTGTTCCTTCATGCTTTCTCCTACTCGTTTAAGGCGCCGCTGTTTTTTAGGGCTTGCAGGGTATTGGCCTGCCAGGTATCTATGTATTCTTTGGCCTTATTACCGCTTAGGCCCAGATAATTTACATTAAAATTAGCCAAAACCTCCGTATATTCGCCGCTTTGCGCTGCCGCGGTAAAAGCCTCGCTAAGTTTTTGCGCAACAGCAGGGTCTGTACCCTGCTTAACAAATACGCCGTAAAACGGCCCCCAGGGCAGGTAACGGGCAAAATCGGGGTATTCCGCGGTTATAAGCGGTATATTTGGCAGTACCGGCACCGTCTTTAGGGAGAACATACAAAGAAATTTAAGCGCCCCGTCTTTGTGATACTCCAGGCCGGATTGCACCTTGCACACGGTAAAATCACATTCCCCGCTCAATACGGCGTTGCGGGCCGAAGCGTCGCTGTCATAAGGTATCTGCTTAAACGCGGCCCCGGTAACATCCTTAATAAAAGCGCCCATCTCCCAGGGCAGGCCGCCTTTGCCGGTGGTGGAAAGCTTAACGCTTTCCGGCTTATCCAACGCCTGGGCCACTATATCCCCAAAGCTGTTAAAAGGGGAATCCCCCCGCACCACTATACCGGTGGTTTCGTCGCCTATCAAAAACACGCAATCGAAATCGGCGTAGGTAAGCCCGCTTATGCCCAGCTCTTTATAAAGGGCCGGGTTTTCCGCGCCCATAAGCAGAAGATAACCGTCGGCGGGCGCGTCGTAAACATACTGGGCGGCTATAGAACCGGTAGCGCCGGGCATATTCTGCACCACCACCGCCGCGCCCAGCTCTTGTTCCGCCAGGGCGGCCAAAGGGCGCATAAGGGAATCCGTGCCGCCGCCCGCGCCCCACTGCACTATGGCGTTTATGTTTTTGGCCGGGTAAGCGGGCTTTTGGGCATTATCCGCGCAAGCGCCGCTAAAGGCCGCCGCTACCGCCAGCATCAATATAAAAACTGTCTTTTTCATGGTGTTTTTTAACCTCGTAACTATTATTTGCGGCTTTAAGTATAACATATTTGCCCGGCCAAAACAACACCCCGCAATCTTCAAATCCGTACCTGTAATTTTACCAAACAAAGTATTATTTAATGCTTATTTCGTCAATTTTACCCAAAAAACTATTAAAAGTAATAATATTGAAAATAATTATTGACCTTTTTATAAAACTTTTGTATAATGTAACCGTGTTATTGAAAAATAAAACTTTTGCAATACAGTTACGAAAAATCTTTAAAAATCGGAATAGCGTTTTACGGCGCTATTTTTCGCTTACTTTCCATAAATTATACGCGAACACTATGTAAAGTCACAAATCGGTCACACTTTTTTAAGCGCTGTAGAAAATTTTTATATTTTTTTTGATTTTACCCCCCAAAAAACAGTATCCGCCGACGAATATTATTATCATACGGTGTAATGAGGTATGCCGCAAGACCGTAAAACGGCGCACCGCGCTAACACTGTATGGTTGGCTTTTTCTCCGACCGGAAGCTTAGGAAAGGGGGTAGATAATATCAACGCATCCCGAAGATTTGTTAGTACGGTCTGCAAAAAGGGGGTGAGCAAACTTTAGGGCCGCGGAGCTTTCCGTTGCCCGGGCGCTTTATCCGGCCGTATAGGGCCGGGCGCCGGTAACTGTTGCTAAAAACAATTTAAGAAAGAAGGTCTATTTAAATCATGAGTAAAAAATTATTGTTCGTGATGGTTCTTGCTTTTACCCTGGTGCTGGCATTCGCCTCCGCCGCTTTGGCCTTTGACCCTGTTGACGGCTTCGAGGAAGCTATGGCCAAAAACCTGGAGCTTTACCCCAACTGGATAGGCGTGGATGCCCAGGGCCTGCCCACCACCATGCCAATTTTTTCTATGAGTGCTGCCTCCAACTACATCGTGGAGAGAGTTTGGGTGGAAGTACCCTGCGACACAGACAGGGACGGCCTGCGCGACCGCGTTTCCCTTTATATCCGCCGCCCCCGCACCGATGCAGGCTTCAAATGCCCGGTTGTGATGGAGTTTTCCCCCTACCATAACGGCACCATAGCCTATAACAGGGTGGGCAATGCCAACAACAACTCACCTTTCGATTTAAGCACCGACCCCCATGTAAAGGACTTGCAGGATACCGCCAGATTCAAGCCAAACTATAACGTACACCTGGAGGTAAACCCCGATACAACCGACCTTACTTATGACGACATCAAGTACAAAGGCACAGAAGCCTGGGATCCCATCTGGTGGTCCACCAACAGCGCTTTCTCCGT
>WRIA01000137.1 GCA_009782975.1 Clostridiales bacterium | reverse complement strand
GTAAGCCATAGTTCCTGCCCCGGCCCTCCTTTTCCCGCGATCTCGGGGGTTTTGTTTTGGCCCGAGGCAAGGCTGCTGTTCCCGCCCCCGCCGCGCCCGCCCCTGGCCACCACCACCTGCTGCCCGCCGCTTACTATATCGGCCAGTTGCCGCCCTTCCTCATCCCGTACCACCGTACCCAAAGGCGTTTTTAGCACCATATCCTCCGCGGTGGCCCCGGTCATATTTTTGGGCCCGCCATGACCGCCTTTAGCCGCCTTGTAGTGGCGGCGGTATTTAAAATCTATAAGTGTCTTTAAGTTGGCGTCGCCCTCCAGTATAACATGGCCGCCGCGGCCGCCGTCGCCCCCGGCCGGGCCGCCCAAAGGCACATATTTTTCCCGGCGGAAAGCCACCAGGCCATTACCGCCGTCGCCGCCTTTAACGTTTATCTTTACATGATCATGAAACATGATTATTATATTTTATCCTTTGCTTTATTTTACTACATAGCTGGTCTGCTGCTTGACAGATCAACATCATTATAGCATATCCTGCGCTTATGTCAACAAAGCTCATTGGTTCCTTATGGCTTCCAAAGCGGAAAGGCGCATGGCGCGAATGGCCGGGTACAGCCCGGAAACCAGCGCCACCAGGGCGGAAAAACTTACCCCGGCCAGGGCCAGCCAGGGCGGTATGACGGAATTGTAGCTTTCCGCGAACCAC
Source organism: Clostridiales bacterium (assembly GCA_009782975.1). The sequence goes on along the minus strand of WRIA01000137.1, from coordinate 2,662 downwards.
ATTATGGTGCTGCCGGCAAACAGTTGGGCCAGATTATTGATTATATAGGAAAGGCCATAGCTTAATCCCAGGCCCAACCCGCCGCCCAACAATCCTATGCAGGCGGCCTCGAACAAAAACAGTTGCAGTATATTGCCCATGCGGCAGCCCAGCACCTTTATAACGCCTATCTCCCTGGTGCGTTCTATGATGGACATCAGCATGGTGTTCATAATACCGATAGCCGCCACCAGCATGGCCACCGCGCCTATTATCCCCAGCACGTTTTGTATCATCTTTACCGATTGCTGCTGCTGGCTTATCCATTCCCCGTTGCCCCAGCCCTCCAGGCCCTGGGCGCGGATATTCTCTACCACGGAGGCCACATTATCCATATCGTCCACCATCAAAAGCAGGTATCCCACCTGGCTGCGCTTGGGGTCATAATTGGTGAAATCCTTGTTTTCCTTGCACAGCGCCTCCATAGTGGCAAGATCCACAAAAGCCGCGTTCCAATAGTTGGTGCCGCCGCTTATATTGTCCAAAATACCGGTTACATCCAGCGTGTATATCTTGCCGCGGCTTTGCCCCTCGTCGTAATAGGCGTTGGATTCGAAAGCGCCCCAGTCGAAGGAAAACAGTATTTTATCTTCCATTAAATCTACATTGGGTTCCCGCTCCTCGTAGGGCGTCCACATATAAACGCCGCGATAATCCCGGCGGGGCGGCTCCATATCGTAACCTATATCCGCAGTCATCACTACCTTAAGGCTGTTACGCCCGCTGTGCCCGCCGGGCAGTTCCCCTGTTGTGGGCATAAAACCAAAGGTTTCGGCCAAAGAGAAATCCACCCCGTATAATTGCGCCCAGCCCCGGTTGCGCCCGCTTTTTAAATTTCCCCCCTGATTGATTATGGGCAGTACAGCCGTTACATGCTCCATTTCCCCTATCTGCTTTATAAGCTTATCGTCCAGCTCCTTTTGACGGCCTGTCGCGCTATCCCAGCCAGGATAGACCGTCACCTGATTAAGGCTGCCAAAGTTCTTTAGCTGCTCCTCAAAGGAACGCTGAAAGCCGATGCCCACGGAGATCATCACAACTATGCTTATGGTTCCCACGGCCATGCCCAGCGCGGTAAGGACTGTGCGCAGCTTACGCCGGGTCAGGTTGGTAAAGGCCATTATGAATGTGTCGAGTATGTTCATGGTAATCCTCTTAAAATAATCAACGCTGAAAAATGTTTAACTTCCTAAACAAAATATTCGCGTTCCTAAATAAAATATTTAACTTCGCAAACAAAATATTTAACTTCCTAAACAAAATGTTTAACTTCGCAAATATTTTTGGTTATTACCACCCGGAAAATACCTGCGCCGTTGTTGATCGTTGACGTTAACGCTAATCGTCTTCCAGCTCGGCCTGACGTTTTTTGGCCCGCCGCTTGCGTAGTAGGACAAGCAAAACGACAGCAGCAACGACCGCGCCGCTTATCAGCCACCACTTACCGCTGCCGCTTATAAAGCCCGCCAGACCACCGCCCGGCTCTTTAAAATCCCCCGGCATTTCCGGGCGGAGCATATCCCCGTCCCAAAAATCTCCCTCCCCGGGGAAATCGGGAAAACCGGTTTCCTGCACCATTAGGGTAAAGGTTTGCCGTTCCTCCAGCTTATCGCCGTACTCGTCCTCAAAGGACACCACAATGGCCCCTTCTATCTGCCCCGGTTCGTTGGCGGTTATGCCCATATCCACATTATACTGCTGCCCGGCCTGTATGGTGCCGGCGTACATCCTCTCCTCCAGGCTAAGACCCGGCCCTTCCACGGTTATCATAGCGTTATAGATGGAACTTTTGCCCATATTTATGATAGAGAAAAAGGGATAAACGGTCATGCCCGCATCTACAAAAGGCATATCGAAGCGTGGTTCGTCCAGCACCAGACGTATCTCCTGATTTATGGGCACGGTGATATTGGCGCTGGCCGTATGGGCCGCGTTTTTTTCGTCCTCGTAATCCATAACTATGGAAAGCATATTGGGCTTGGCAGGGGTATCCGGCCTTACCTGCAGCTCCAGGGTGCGCTGTATGCTGCCGCCTGGTCCCATGCCCCGCACATAGATGGTGTTGGAGCCGTTTTTGGCCGGTACTACATAGGCGTTTTCCTCGTCCGCATTGGTTATGACTATGGTAAGGTTCTGTATTGGGCTTTCGCTGGTATTGGTAAAGTGCATATCCAGGGTAAAATTGGTCCCTGCGTAGATTTTTTCCGGGTCTATGCTGTAAGAAGATATTATAAGTTTGGGTTTGGGCTTTTTGTCATCATCCTTGTCCTCTTCCTTTTTATCCTCCTCATCCTCTTTAGCGCGGCTTATATACACATAAGCGGTAACATTATCCATGCCGCGCACGCCGTTTTTGGTGTATTCCACGGTAAACTTTACAGCCTTGGCTCCGGCGCTTACACGCTGGGAAATCAAAAAGTCGTATGTAACATTGCGGGTGGTACCCGCGGGGAATGTTCCAAAAAACCGCTCGTAGGTTTGCTTTTCCACCACAAAGGGAAATTTATCCAGCTCCGTGCTTATAACGGGCTTTACCGTAACGTCGCTTAATGTAACGCCGGTATTATATAACTCCAGCGTCATGGATATCTGCTCTCCATAAGCGGCACTGGGCGTGGGCGTT
>WRIA01000136.1 GCA_009782975.1 Clostridiales bacterium | reverse complement strand
ACCTCCGCTATAGGAAAATCATTTAAAATATCCATGCCCATACCCCTTTCAATGTTGATCATACTTTATCCTGGCCATCATCAGTACATCCACATATTGCCCGCTGCGTACAGCATCCTTGCGCTTTATCCCCTCCGGCTCAAAGCCGTATTTTTTGTACATATTTATGGCCCGCTCGTTGTCCGTATATACGCCCAATTCCACCCGTACCAGCATAAGCCAGTTATCTGCCATATCCAGCAAGGTCTCTATCAGCTTTTTGCCTACACCCTGCCCCTGATAATCCTTATGTACCATCATGCCAAGGTCGGCGCCGTGACGCCTGCGCGGATTAGCAAATACGGTAAGCCCCGCCATACCGATCACCTTTTCTAAGCCTGCTTCATCCGGTATTATTGCCACAAAATGATGGGAATTGGCATCCATATTGCGCAAAAAATCCTCGTTTTTTTGCAGGCTTTCCGAGGGTATGCCAAGGATATTCTCAAAAACCCCTGGCATACGCCGCAACTCGTTTATACCTAAAGCGTCCTCTACCCGCGCCGGTCTTATAATAAATTCCATTTTATTCCCCCTTAAAGGCAATCAACAATCGTTTTGTTTTTGCGCCGCAATGTTTTACTTACCAAAAAATGTTTGCGAAGTTAAATATTTTGTTTGCGAAGTTAAATATTTTGTTTAGAAACGCAAATATTTTTTAAATCGTTAGCCGTTAACCGTATATGCCTCCACCACCCAGGGGATGTCCTTTAGGGCTTGCCTGGCTTTTGCCAGGTCGGCGGCATTTTTGGCCAGGGCAAAAACCGTGCCGCCGCTGCCGCTTATAAGCGGCAGCAAGCCCAAAGCCGTAAGCCGCCCTTCCAATTCCGCTATGGCCGGGCAAACTTCGCGGGCGGCCGCCGCCAGGTCGTTTTCCAGCAAGGCGTTGATAGCCGGCACATCCCCTTGTTGCAGGGCCAGGGACATCTTAACGCAGGCCGCTTCCTCCGCCTGTTCCAAGGCGAAAGCAAGCCCGCTTTTTGCATACCGGGCATATACCTCCCCGGTGGGCAGGCTAATACCCGGATTTACCAGCAACAGCGGCAAAGGCGGCGGCGGCGGCAGGGGTGTAAGCCTCTCCCCTACCCCTTGCGCTTTGGCCGATCCGCCCATAAGACAAAAAGGAATGTCCGCGCCCAGCTTAAGCCCCAGGGTACTCAATTCCTCCCGGCTCAAGCCCAGCCCGAACAACTCATTTGCGCCCTTAAGCACAGCGGCGGCGTCGGCGGAACCTCCCGCCAGACCGCCTCCTAAGGGTATGCGCTTTTCTGTAACTATCTCCAGGCAGCAAGTTAGGGCCAGCTCCCGCTTTAGCAGCAGCCAAGCCTTATAGGCCAGATCATCCTCCTGCGTTAGGCCGCATTCCGGGCTTATGCGGCAGGTATCCTGCCGGCTTTCCCTAAGATACACGGTATCGGCCAGGCTTATGGTTTGCATAAGGCCGCACAGCAGATGATACCCGCCGGGGCGGCGGCCCACTATTTTAAGACGCCAGTTTATTTTGGCCGGCGCCGCTATACATAAGGGGTTCATCGGCGCAGCAGCTCCGCTTTAAGTTGCAGATAATCATCGCCGAAATAAGGCGGCAGTTGTATCTCCTGACGCGGCTCGCCAAAGGGGTGACGGCTAAGGGCCAACAAAGGCGGGGCCTGCATACGCTTGGCCACGCCCAGCCCGTTATACATTACCCACCAATATTCCAGATCCTGCACCAGAGCGGCGGCATCCTTGAACAACTGGCCTATAAGCTCCGGCGTTACTCCCAGGCGTTCCGGCAAAACTCCGTCGCAATACCAGCGCAGCACGGTGGCGATGCTCTCATTTTCCTCTACCCAGGCTTTAAGCAGGTAATCGTGATAAGCATATACAAGCGGATCGCCCAGGCCTTTATCCACATCCTGCTGGGGCGAAAGCTCCGCCGAGGGGCGTATGCCGGCTATCTCCTTTAAAGGGGCCTCCGGGAAATACTGGCGCTGGAAATAAGCCGCCGCCAGATATATCTGATACTTCCACAGATCGGCCTGAGCGGCAAAGGCCCCGGCCAGATCGCCGTAAAAGGTGGTATAGCCCACCGTAAGCTCGGATTTATTGCTGTTGCAGGTAAATATGGCCTGCCAGGCGGCGGCGGCGGCGGCCATCAAACGCATACGTTCCCTGGCCTGCATATTCTCCTGCGCCTTCATATCCAGCTCCAGCTTAAACTGCTCCCCTTTGGCATCGTAAGCGCTGCTCCAGGCAAAGGAAGCGCATAAGGCGTCCTGGGCTGTCTGTATGGGCATATCCATACGGTTCAAGCCTATGGCGGCCGTAAGGCGCGCGGCCATATCCTGGGTGGTATGGCTGCTGTATTTACCGGGCATTTGCAGGGCCAGCACCTGGTTTGGGCCCAGCGCCAGGCTATATACACAGGCCGCCAGGGCAGAATCTATGCCGCCGGAAAGCCCTATTACCGCCTTTTGCATATCCAGGCCGTCGCAGAAGCAGCGCACGCCTTTTACCATGGCTTCTCCCAGCATTGCATCCTCGGGAAGAACCGAGGCCCGCCGCCCGCCGCTTTTTATACCCCACAAGCCCACGCTCTCGTAATAATCCGGTTCCCTGGCTATGATATTCCCCTTAAGATCCCGCATATAGCTGCCGCCGGGCAGCAGATAATGTGTCTTGCCCACGCTTTGCAGACCACAGCCGCTTACCTGTATGTAAGGGCGTCCTTCCACAAAAGCGGCGGGCTCGTCCCCGCCCGTAACATAAGGCGCGGCGGAAAGGTTTACCAGCAGATCTATATCCTTTGTACGGAAAGGCAGGGGCTTATTACGCCAATCCCCCAGCAAAAAAGCGCAGCGGTACAGCTTGTTGTTTATATCCAGCATATAGGTCTTGGCCTCGGCGTCTTTAGCAAAGGGCCGGTAAGCGTGGGGGATAAAGCTTTGCCCCAAAGGGGCTTCCAAACGGCCCAACTGACCGTCTTTTGCCATAAAACAGGTGTTATACAGCTTGCCCTCCCTTTCCTCTACATTGCCAAATATAACGGCCAGGCCTCCGGCGGCCGCGGCAATATCCGCTCCTATGCGCGCGCAATCCCCAAGAAACGCCCTGTCGTAAAAGTGCGCCCCGGCCGTAAGGCCGCTTACGGCCAGTTCGGGAAAGATCATAAGCTCCGCCCCATTGTTTTTGGCTACCTCTACCAAGGCCAGCATGGCCTGTTTGTTGCGGCGCAGATCCGCGGGGAATATCTCCATTTGCCCTATAGCTATGGTCATCAGCGTACAGCCTCCCTCGGTTTTATATAGGGTATGTTATGGGCGTCGCACAGCTCCAGCAGACTTTGGAT
>WRIA01000135.1 GCA_009782975.1 Clostridiales bacterium | reverse complement strand
GTTTTCTTTATAAAATGGTGGAGCAGTATAAAGCTTTTACCATCCCACGCCGCAAACAATATCCTTTCCCTTATAGGTCTAAGCTCCCAGATTTCATCGTCAAGACGCTTTACATACGGTTCTCCTGCTTGCTTACCCTCTTCACGTAAATACTTTATATAATCTCGGATTTTTTGTAGCTTTATACGGCTGTCTTTATCGGTGTGGCTGGCAAGTTCTTTTATATATTCTAATACCGGTTCTTTACCTTTTTTATCCCTATAAAAAAACACATCATACATACTTTGCAACCCTCCCGGTAATGCTATTATACTTTAAAGTATTTGCAATGTCAATCACTTTTAAGTTATTGTTTTTTGTAGCACATTTGTACTGCCCACTATAGCAAATTTGCCATATAATGCAGTAAATTTGCAGTCTATTATACAGGTTTGTAATAATTTGCTCTGCGTGATATACTTTATATTATTAAAAAATACAAGGAGGGCTATTATGCGCCGCAAAGACAGGGAAATAACCGATAAAGAAGGTTTGCTGGCCATATTGCAAGACTGCGCGGTCTGCCGTTTAGGGCTTTCGGTGGAAAACAGGCCCTATGTAGTGCCCCTAAACTTCGGCTACTCCTGGAAGGAGCACGAGCCGCTGCGTCTTTTTTTCCACAGCGCGCCTAAAGGAACAAAGCTGGATATGCTTTCTAAAAATGATCTGGCCTGCTTCGAGATGGATTGCGGGCATCAACTGCTGGGGCAGGGCAGCGCCTGCGGATACAGCTTTGCTTATGCCAGCATCATAGGCTGGGGGCGGGTAACACTGCTTACAGAGACGGAAGAAAAACGCCGCGCGCTATCTAAAATAATGGAGCGGCAGGCCGGACCCGGCAGTTACACTTTTGGCGAAAAGGAGCTTGCCCAAGTAGCCGTACTCTGCCTTACGGCGCAGGAGATAACAGGAAAGAAAAACCCTACAAAAACTGCATAAATACCTCGTTGCCCAACAATATGCCTCTGCGCGTCAGCCGCAAACGCCCTTCCGCTACTTCCACCAACCCCTGCTTTTGCAGGCGTTTTAAGGGACGCTTGTAATAGCTTTCGGCCCGTATGCCGTAACGGGCGGCAAAATCCTCCAGCCCCAACCCCGCGGTAAGGCGCAGGCCCAAAAACAGGGCCTCTCCCAGTATTTCCTCTATGGAAAGGCTTTCTTCCTCTATAATCGGCAAGCGGCCCGCCTGTAGCTCCGCCTCGTAACACTCTACATCCCGCCGGTTGAACCAGCGTTTTTCCCCCGCGCAGGAAGCCGCCGCCGCGCCCAGGCCCAGGTAATTATCCCGCTGCCAATAGGCGGTATTGTGACGGCTTTCGTAACCGGCCCGCGCAAAATTGGATATCTCGTAATGAACATAGCCTGCTTGGGGCAGCAGTTCCATAGCTGCCTCCAGCATATCCGCGGAAGTATCCTCATCCGGTATCGTAAGGCGGCCTGCCGCTACTTCCCTGCCCCAAGGGCTATCCGCGCTTAAAGAGAGCCCATATAAAGAAATATGCTCCGCGCCTGATTCAAGCGCTTCCGCTATATCGGCGCGCCAGGCAATTGGGTTTTGCCCCGGCAGGCCGTATATAAGGTCTATGCCGGTATTTTTGAAACCGGCCGCGCGGGCCAAGGCCAGGGCTTCTTTTATCCGCGCTGCCGAATGAATGCGGCCCATAGCCGCAAGAAGGCTGTCGTTAAAGCTTTGCGCACCCAAGGACAGGCGGTTTACCCCGGCCTTAAGCCAAGCGCAAAGCTTTTCTTCGTTAACGCTTTCCGGGTTGGCCTCCAGGGTTATCTCCGCGTCTTTGGCAAAGGTAAAATCTGCCAGCAACGCTTCCACATCCTTGGGCGGCAGCAGGCCGGGAGTGCCCCCGCCCAGGTAAGCGCTTTTAAGGGGGCCTATATCCGCCCGCTTACGCCATAAGGCCGCCTCGCAAAGAAGCAGGCGGCCGTAGCCCGCCAAAGCCTCCTCCCGCCCGGCAACCGGATAGGAGACAAAATCGCAGTAATTGCATTTGCTTTGGCAAAAAGGTATATGCACATAAAGGTGTTCAAAACACATTGCGTTATTCCTCTATCTCCAATACCGCCATAAAGGCTTCTTGTGGTATCTCCACATTTCCCACCTGTTTCATGCGTTTTTTGCCCTCTTTTTGCTTTTCCAGAAGCTTGCGCTTGCGGGAGATATCGCCGCCGTAACATTTTTCTATCACGTTTTTGCGCAGGGCTTTAACGCTTTCCCGCGCTATCACCTTGCTGCCCAGAGCCGCCTGTATGGGTACCTCGAACAGTTGGCGCGGTATAAGACTGCGCAGCTTTACCACCAGCGCCCGCCCGCGCTGATAGGCTTTATCCTTATGCACTATGCAGGAAAGAGCATCCACCACCTGATCGTTGACCAGTATATCCAGCTTTACCAGTTCGGCGGCGCGATACCCCGCCAGTTCGTAATCCAACGAGGCATAACCGCGGCTGCGGCTTTTAAGCTGATCGAAAAAGTCGTAGATTATCTCCGCCAAAGGCAGGTCGTACATCATCATCACCCTGGTGGGATTGATGTATTCCATATTGATGAAGGCTCCGCGCCGCTCTTGTGCCAGCTCCATCACGCTGCCTATATATTCGCTGGGAGCCATTATGGTAGCCTTTACATAAGGTTCCTCTATTAAGGCCAGCTTGTTAGCTTCCGGCAGCTTTACCGGATTATCCACCTGCTCCACAAAGCCGTCTGTCCTGGTGGCGCGGTAGCTGACCGAAGGCGCGGTTATCAGCAGGTTAAGCTTATATTCCCGCTCCAGCCGCTCTTTTACTATCTCCATGTGCAGCAGCCCCAAAAAACCGCAGCGAAAGCCGAAGCCTAAGGCCACCGATGTTTCCGCCTCGTACAGCAGGGCCGAATCGTTCAACTGTAGCTTTTCCAAAGCATCCTTCAAGTCATTATAATCGTTGTTTTCCACCGGATAAAGCCCGCAATAAACCATGGAGACCGCCTTACGGTAACCGGGCAGGGGCAGCGATGCCGGATAATCCGCGTTGGTTACGGTATCCCCCACGCTGGTATCGGCTACGTTCTTGATACTGGCCGCAAGATAGCCGACCTCCCCGGCGGACAAACGCTCCACCTGGCGGGGCCCCGGCGTGAACACGCCCACCTCCGTTACCTCCATAGTCTTGCCGCTGCTCATCATACGGATGCGCATACCCTTTTCCAGCAGCCCTTCCTTAACGCAGATATAGGGTATGGCCCCGCGGTAACTGTCGAAATGATAATCCAATATCAGCGCGCTTAAAGGGGCGTTGATATCGCCCTTGGGAGGCGGTACGCGCTCCACAATGGCGCGCATGATCTC
>WRIA01000134.1 GCA_009782975.1 Clostridiales bacterium | reverse complement strand
GTTTATGGCGTCGGCTATGGCCGAGGGGAATACCGGCTTGGAGATGAACCTGCCTACCCCCAAGGCCGCGGCATCGGCTTCTATCTTATGCCATACCAAAAAGGGACACATCATTACCACGGAATCCGCATCCACCTGATTATCCAGGCCGGCTATAGTATCCAACCCGTGCCGCGCGTCCAGATTATGATCCACAAACAGCACATCATAAGGCTGGCCTGCCTTAAGCGCGCCGTCTACAAGCTGGCCTGTTTTAGCGGATCCCGCGGCTATATCCATGTTCAAGCCTAAACGGCCCGCCAGCTCGCTAAAGTATTCCCGCTCCTGCGCATCGGCTGTGGCCAGCAGTATCCTAAGGGGTATAGCGGCTGCCTGCGCAGGCTGATGACTGGCCAGTTCCACCTCGAAGGTAAAGGAGGAACCATGCCCGGGTACGGATTCCACTTTGATATGACCGTTCATCTTTTCTACTATGCTTTTGGAAATGGCAAGCCCCAGGCCGGTGCCGCCAAACTTTTTGGTTACGCCGCTATCCGTCTGGTCGAAAGCGTTAAAAAGCCTGGCCATCTGATTTTCGCTCATGCCTATGCCGGTGTCTGATACGGAAAAGCGCAGCATCCTGCGGTCGCCTTCGCCGGAGGTTTCATCCGCCGTAAGCGTTATGCCGCCGCCTTCCGGCGTAAACTTTAAAGCGTTGGAAAGCAGATTGGTTATTACCTGGGATAAACGTAATTCGTCGCCTACATAGTGCATATGGATGCTCCTGCCCAGACTTATCTCCAACTCCTGCTTTTTTTGCTCCGCCCTGTCAAAAATTATCTTGCATATCTTAAGCAGCATCTTTTCTATGTTGAAGGGCTTGTTATCCAACTCCAGCTTTCCGGCCTCTATTTTGGACATATCCAGGATATCGTTTATAAGCCGCAACAAGTGGGTGGAGGAAGCGCCTATAGTGGAAAGGCAATAGCGCAGCTTGGCTATATCATCGGTGTTGGAGGCTATTTCCGCCATACCTATGATGGCGTTCATGGGGGTACGCATTTCATGGCTCATGTGCGAAAGAAAATCGCTTTTGGCGCGGGTAGCGGCAAGCAGGCTGTCCGTCAATTCCTTTTCTATGATGCTGGAAACTATAAGTATCACCGTGGCCATAACAACGGCCATCTCTTCTTCCTTAAACACGCGCTCGTCTTTGTTTTTTACGGATATAACGCCCCAGAACCTGCCCTTGATATGCACAGGCGCTACAAATACCGACAATACCTCGGGGTCGGGGAATTGTTTTAAGACCTGGCTGGACATATCCTTTCTTTTGCAGGCAATATGATGCCCCGCCTCCAGCTGCTCGAACCACTCGGGCACGTCGTCCCAGAAGATCACATTAGGATTATTGTCGTGATTACTGGCGGAGCCAAGCAGCTTATGGAAGCTGACGCGGTCTTTTCCGTCCTCCATCCGCTTCCAGATATGGGCGCTGTGGGCGTTTAAAGTAAGGCGCAGCGCCTCCACAGAGGCCGTAGCCGCGCCGCCGTAATCCTCCTCCGCCATGGAAAGCAGATTATCGCCCACGTCATGGATAAGCTCCAGATACGAGGCGTTGCGCTGATACATTTCCACGTTTTTTTCATGTTCTTCCTGCATGTTGTCCCGGGATTTGATTATGCAGTTGGTGGGCAGGTTGATATCCAGCGCTATTTTGCGGGCCATATCCCGGCAGGAATCGGAACCGCAGGCCCCACAGTTAAAATTCTGCTTGGCATAGGTATCTTTGCCCAAAAGCTCAAAAGCCCGTTGTATACCGGCCTCGCTTACCGTATCCTTTTCGGCCGGAGCGTCGGAATAGCCGCGCATAAAATGACAAAGGTCGAATGCTTCGTCGTATTGTTCGTATAAATACCGGTAATAACTAAGATCCTGCTTGGCGGAGGCCGCTTTGCGCGAGACATCCATTTTGGCCTGTATCTGGAATATATTTTTATCGTGTACGCAGCCGGAGCCGTTGCTGCATCCTTCCGCGCAGTTCAACACGTCGAATATCTGGGGCAGATCCCGCGGCTCGCTTAAGGCGAATTTATCCAGGTTTGCGTAAACCGGTATGCCCTCCGACTGGTCTATGCGCAGCTTTTTGCCCATAAAAAATTCCAGGTTTTCCTTCAGGCCGCCGGGCAAAGGGAACAAAACGCCGGGGCCGCATTCATAATGGTCGAAATCCCCCTGCTCTGCGGGGAGCTTTATATCGTTTTCCTGCAAATACTCCTGCAATTTGGCAAAGGTGATGTTATACTGCACCAGTTGGGTGGATTCAAACTCCACGGCCTTGGAGATACAAGGAGAAATAGCCGCTATACGCCCGCTGACCCCCTCGTATTCCCTCATAAAAACAGCCGCGCAGCCCATAGGGCTGTGTACGGGAGAAAGATAGGGCAAAAGCTCCGGGCGGTGCAGCTCGCAATAGGACACTATGGAAGGGCAAGGCTGGGTGATAAGGGCGGCCGGGCTGTGTTTTTCCAGGTAACGCAAATGAGCCCAGACACAGATATCCGCGCCCAGGGAAACATCGTATATCTTTTGCGCGCCCAGGCTTTTAAGCCAGGTAAGCAAAGACCGCCACTCCCTGAAATTTGTTCTTACGGAAGGCGCCACCATAACGGAAACAGGCTCCCCGGCGGCCAGATCGTCCAAAAACGCTTGCAGGTCGTCCGTATAAAAACGCGCACCGTGCTTGCATACGGAAATACAGGCCCCGCAAGCTATGCAGTGGTCGCTATTTACATTTACCTTAATGCCGCCGTCCTCGCCGTCCTGATAGGTATGGTTAGCCGTTTCTATGGGGCATTCCCTGGTGCATCTGTTGCAGCCAACGCATAATTCCTGATTGGAACCGACGATCTTACTCATGTCTTAAAGTCACTTCCTTAAAAAAGATGATGCGCTGTTAAACAATAAGCATATCCGTAAGTATATAATGTAGAATTTAAAATATTTGCGAACACGAATATTTTATTTAGATATCTAAACAAAATATTTAACAAGTTAAACTTTTTTGCTGTTTGCTTTAAAGCGGTTCAACACCTTTATTCTACATAAGACGCTCGTAATTCTACGTTTTTTTAACAATCTTACTTTAATAATTATACTCTCTACACGGGCAACTGTCAATAAAAGCCGCAAAAGGAAGGGTATAACTTACTATTTTCTTAATCTAATCTTAATGTACGGCGCTTTGCTTGTAAAACGGCTTAAAAACTGATACCATATGATTTGTGATCTTTTTTGCCTATGACGCTTTGCCAAAACTATAACGGGGAGTGCTTATATGGATATTTTTGCCAAATGTGATACCGGTTTTGTGGATGATGCCATAGCCGCGGGCCTGTACCCTTATTTTCATACCCTGCA
>WRIA01000133.1 GCA_009782975.1 Clostridiales bacterium | reverse complement strand
AGATTTTTTGAGGCGAATACAAAGCGGGGATACACTGATTTTTGACGGCGGCATGGGCAGTATGCTGGCGGCTGGCGGGGCCGGGGAAGGGGCCGGGCTGGCCAACCTAAGCCATCCATTTTTGGTAAAAGATATACACATCGCTTATCTGGCCGCCGGCGCGGAGTGTCTTATAACAAATACCCTTACCTTAAACGCCGCCTATATGAAGAAAATAGGGCTTTTACATCTGCTGGAAAGCGCGCTGTACGCAGGTATAGAGCAAGCGCTTAGCGCCGCGGATGGCCGGGCCTATGTGTTAGGTGATATGGGGCCCGCAGGGGAATTGCTGGCACCCTACGGAAGCGGGGATTCGGATGCCTTTTACGACGCCTTTTGCCGTCAGGCGGCCGTTTTTGCCGAAGCGCGCCTTAGCGGTATCATTATAGAAACAGTTTTTTCCTGGGACGAGGCAAAATTGATGCTGGCCGCCTGCCATGACGCCGCGCCAAGCCTGCCGGTTATACTTTCCATGACATTCGCCAATGTCAAAGACGGCGGGCGCACAATTATGGGGGATAAAGCGGCGGATATCGCAAGCAGTGCCGGGGAACTGGGCGCTTGCGCAGTAGGCACTAATTGCGGCGACCTTGCCCCCAAGGAATTGGTAAATACGCTGCTGTCTATGGCTCCCGCGGGCCTGCCTCTTATAGCCCAACCCAATGCCGGTACGCCAATTCTTAACGGCAAACATACCGTATATGATATGCCTCCGGAGGATTTCGCTTTGGGTATGCTTATGCTTAAGCGGGCGGGCGCGCAAATGCTGGGCGGTTGCTGCGGCACCACTCCGGCTCATATAGCAGCTATCGTAAAGGCTATAAAAAAAGAACACTGACAAATTAAGCGATTTTTACAAAAATATAGTAATATTGATGCGAAAAAATATTGACAACCTCATTCTAGTATGATAGAATGGTGTTGCGCGGTTCTACTATTAATAAAATATATATGACGGGAGGTGTGTGCCTATTATGAAAATATTTGAATCGGAATTAAGAATTTTGGATACCCTTTGGCAAGAGGGCGATACTACAGCAAAAAGACTGGCCGAGATACTTAAAGAGCAAGTGCAGTGGAGCAAAACCACTACCTATACTGTTATCAAAAAATGTATAGACAAGGGGGTGGTAAGCCGGGAGGAACCTAATTTTGTTTGCCACGCCGTTATAACCAGGGAGCAGGCGCAAAAAATGGAAACCAATGAACTTATAAACAAAATGTACGGCGGTATGCCGGATCAACTTGTGGCCTCTATATTATGGAATAAGGATTTATCCGCGGAAGAAATAGAAAGGCTGAAGAAACTTATCGATGAGTTGAATTGAGGTGATTTGTGATGAATATACTTAGCATGAGCCTTTCGGCCACTTTTATAATATTGGCTGTTGTGGCCGTTCGTGCTTTTTTCATACATAAATTACCTAAAAAAACCTTTATGGTGCTTTGGGGCATTGCCGTATGCCGCTTGATGATACCACTTTCGATCCCCTTCCGCCTTAACATACTTAATATATTGGATGTTATGCGCCAGGCTTTGCATAAAAAGGCCGCTGTTAGCACTGCTGCTCCCTTTGCCCAAGCTATCAACGATGCCGTTTCGGTAATTACGCCGGAGCGTGTTACGGATACGATAGTTCCCGGCGTTACTCAAACCGCTGCCCCCAGCACCGCGGCTGCGTCCGCCGGCGTAGGCCTGCCCTGGTTCTTTTATCTGTGGCTGGCCGGGTTCTGTGTTTTTGCGCTATATTTTCTGATAACACATTTGTGCTGCAAAAATGTTTATAAAACCGCGCTTCCGGTAGAAAGCAGCTACGTTAGGCAATGGCTTTACGAGCATCCCCTGCGGCGCAGGGTGTATATACGGAAATCGGATAGAATAAAAGCGCCGCTTACCTATGGCATATTAAGGCCGGTGGTATTGCTTCCCAGTTCGACGGATTGGCGCGACGAAACGGGCTTATCGTATGTCCTTGCCCACGAATATGCGCATATAAGGCGGTTCGATACCTTGTTTAAATGGATATTGGCCGCCATGCTATCCGTACACTGGTTTAACCCCTTTGCCTGGCTTATGTATGTATTTGCCAACCGCGATATAGAGCTTTCCTGCGATGAAACGGTCGTAAGATCCCACGGGGAAAAAGTGAAATCCCTTTATGCCCTTACCTTGCTGGGCCTGGAAGAAAAACGGGGCCATTTGATGAGCTTGTGCAGCAACTTCAGCAAAAACTCCGTGGAGGAGCGGGTCGTTTCTATAATGAAGATGAAAAAGTATTCTTTAAGCAGCATATTTACTGCCTTTATTTTGGTGGCAGGGGTGATTATGATATTTGCCACAACAAAAGCCGCTACCGCTGTTTCTGTTGAAAGCCCGGCTGATTATGTGGAAAAGATGCTTTTTGTAACACAGGGAGAAACCGCCCTTAAGGTCACTTATGACGGCGCAACATGGGCGCCCTACTCCCCGGAGGATGAAACATGGGCATGGTATAGCAGCGAAGAGTTCGAAAAGCTGATAAGCCGCTCTGTAGCGGATAACAGCGGAGTGTATCAGATGTTGTCGGGCATTTACGAATCGGAAGGCGACCCGGCAAAATTAAGGCAAACCTTAGCCGACATCAATAACGGTATAAAAGTATCCAAGAGCAAGACAGTTTATTCAAAAAGCGGGGAAGGGCCCGGATCCGCTCTTATTGGTCCCATCAGTTATTTTTATTGGTACTGCTTTGGATACACCTTTACAGATCAGGCAGGGAACACTGTCGATTTGGGATTGTTTGAAACCAGAACAGAGTTGTTTGCCGCCTTAAAACAATATTATGATGAAGAAGTGATCTCCGGCAATCTTACGCAAAGTGAAGCCGACAGCCTATATAATAAAATAGCCCACACGGTAAGAAACCGCGATGAAGTTCCGCTTTCGGATAAATTTACCGACGAGGATATGGCGTTTATGATGATCCTTAGATGCGGAAACACAAACGACGAAACCATCTGAAAAGGCTCGTTTAACTGTTTTTGATTATTTTTTTAAAAAATAAAAATGCTTTATGTATTTTATTTTGCAATTTTAATGTACCTTCTGTTAATCCACTTGCTAAATAGTTAGGAGATATTGCAATTATTTTTGTAAAAATTTCGGGGGCTTTTTTGGCTAGAAATAAACATATATTCCCGCCATCACTAAATCCAATTACATAAGTTTCTTTTATACCAAGTTTTTTGCAAAAATTTATTGCATTTTCACTATATTGTTCTATAGAATATTCATTGTTTTTTGAAATACTTTTTCCAAAACCACAACTATCAATGGCGTATGTATGAAAATTTCTAAAATATTTAATTTGGTGTTTTTTGAAAA
>WRIA01000132.1 GCA_009782975.1 Clostridiales bacterium | reverse complement strand
CACATACAAAGCAAGACCTATAGCGGGAAAACTGCTGTAAAAGGGCAGGAACACCGCCGCTATCACCGAGGATATCACCACCAGCTCCCCGTCTATGGCCATACGGAAGATGGCATACAGGCGGCCGCTGTATTCCACAAAAGCGCCGGTCACAATTTCTGTTTCCGCCTCCGGCAAATCGAAAGGCACCCGTTCCAGCTTGCCCTGGCAGGCCACCAACGCCACCACCAGTGCCGGTATATTGATAAGCACATACAGGGGATGCTGGCTGTAATAGAGAGCCAGGCCGGAAAGGGACCAGCTTTCGGCCAAAAGCGCCGGGGCCAAAAGGGCCATAAACAGCGGCACCTCGTAAGAAAAAAGCTGCGTAAGCACGCGCACCGAGCCTATGGTAGCATACACGCTGGTGGAATACCAGCCGGCCAAAAAGAAGGTAAGTGTGGGCAGTGTCAGTAAATAAAGCAGCATTATAAGGTCGCCGTCCAAAGGATAAACTGCGCTTACCTTGTAAGTGGGCACATAAAGAAAGGATGTTGCTACCGCTGCCAGGGCCACCACCGGCAGGGCGGGAAAAATCTTTTTATCCGCACCCTTGGGGATGATCACTTCCTTACCCAGGAGCTTAAGAAAATCCGCCAAAGGCTGATACCAGGGCGGTCCCATACGGTTTTGCAGCCTTGCCACCATCTTACGGTCGCAAAACTCAAAAATCAGGCTGTAAACGCCCAGAAACAGAAAACCCGGGAATATCAGTATTTGGAATAAGGCCCAGATCATGGCCAGACCACCCCTCTAATGATCAACGATTAACATTTGATAAATATACGTTTGTATGTTGATATACATTTTCAATACAGCATTGCAAATTTGCATATGATATTAAAATCATAAGTTTTCAGCGATACCTGTTCATAGTTCCTTGTCGATTTTTAACCGATTTATATCAACTCCGCGTTTTTTATACCACTCTATGCTATATTCCCGCAGGCTGGACCAATCCCAGCGCGTTTTTGCGCCGTTATCCCGCTTGATAGTAAAGGCCCGGTCGGTGCAGGAATAGCAGGGGTCTATGGCCGCTATTATTATAGGAACATCCGCCAAATAATCTCCCTCCAGCATATGGGCCATACCATGCCAGTTAGCCTCGCTGGGCGCGCGAACCCGCACGCGATCCGGCATATCCGTGCCGTCGGAGCGCACATAATGCACATCCTCGCCCCGGGGCGCTTCGGTACGGCTTATAACCTCGCCCGTTGGCACGCGGCGGGGCGAAGCCACGGCTATAGGACCGTCCGGCAGATTATCCAGGGCAAAGCGTATCATATTGATGCTTTCCTGTATCTCCAGCACCCTTACCACTGTGCGCCCGAACACATCTCCCTGCTCCGCCGTTATCACCCGCACCGGTATGTCGTCATAAGCGGCATACGGCTCGTCCGCGCGTATATCTATTGCCACATTGGCGGCCCGCGCCACCGGTCCTACCGCACCGTATTTTAAGGCGTTTTCGTGATCCAGCAGCCCCACCCCGGCCAAACGCGCCGCCAGAGTAGTTTCGGAAAGGGCCAGTTGCACATAGTATTTATCCCGCTCCTCTATAACATCCAGCATCTTGCGGATATCCGCGGATTGATCCGGCGTTATATCCCGCCGCACCCCGCCTATGGTGTTGATGCCGTAATTGACCCGATTGCCTCCCAGCATAGCCAACATATCCAGTACCAGTTCCCGGTCGCGCCAGGCATACATGAACAGGGTATCGAAGCCTATCTCGTGCCCGGCCACTCCCAGCCACAACAGATGGCTGTGCAAACGCTCCAGTTCCGCCATGATACTGCGTATGTAGTCGGCCCGGCGCGGTATGGTAAGTTGCGCCAGTTTCTCCACCGCCTGGCAAAAAGCCGTACTGTGCGTGTGAGAGCAGATGCCGCAGACGCGCTCCAGTATGTACAGATCCTGTATATAGGTGCGGGATTCGCAGGCTTTTTCCAGCCCACGGTGATTATAGCCCACCCCCACAACGGCCTTTACCACCTTTTCCCCTTCCAAAGTAATGGTAAAGCAGCCCGGCTCCTTTAAGGAAGGGTGCTGCGGACCTATGGGTATTACTATCCTCTCGCTCATAGCCGGCCTCCTTTCACTTTTTTGCAGGGGGATTATATGTCATATTCTCACGGTCAAAGTATTCCACCTTCCATTCCTTGCGCAAGGGATAATTCCCCTCAGGCCAGCCATCCGGTAGCGGATAACTGGGGCCTTCCGGTAATCCCTCCACCACCGCGCCGAACAGATCCACCAACTCCCGCTCGTGCCATAAGGCATTGTAAAAGATATCCGTTACGGAGCTTATTTGCGGCGAGTCTTTGGGAACCTTCTGCTTTAGCAGCAGCATTATATTCTCCCTGTTGGAAAGCACATATATAAAACCCAGGTCCTCGCCGTCATCCACCCCTATCACCAAATGAAAGCGGTCGAAACCGGCTTCCCTGGCCGCAAATGGGAAAACCTGCTCGAAATGCCCGCGCATCAGCGGCGGGGATACTATGCGCCCGGGGCATGGGTTTAGCAGCTTGTTTTCCAGAAAAGGGAATTTTATAAGAATATCGTCTATGATCTTTTCCTCCGGTTTTTCCCGTATATCACGCTCTACAGCTTCATTTTTAAGCTGTGCCTCGATCATTTCTTTTATGCTCATACGCTTGACCCCATTTCGGAAGTATTTGGCCGCGGGTTTGTTGTTGATATTTAACAATTGTTAATTATTGGCAACTGTTAACTGTTTTCAAAGGGTATTTCTCCGTCCATCAACGGTCCGGCCGCGTTAGCGGCAGCTTCTTTGTCCCGCGCAGGTAAGGCCCGCCACAACTCCGCCGCGTGGTTTTTTTCTTCCTCCGACATTTGCCCCCACAAAGCCGCTATCTGCTGCCAGGCCAGTATCAGTTGGGGGTCTGTTTTATAGGGCTGCGCGTCCGGCAGATTTTTAGCTCTTTTTTTAGGCGGCGCGGCCTCTTTGCCCGTATTCCGCGCGGCCAGCTGTTGCGCCTCCATACCGGATAGCAGCTTTACTACAGCGTCCAGCAGGGATTCCGGCCGCGCCGCGCAGCCCGGCAGGTAAATATCCACCGGTATCACGCAATCTATGCCACCCGCCACGCAATAGCAGCCGTCGAATATACCGGCCGTGCAAGCGCAGGTACCCACGGCTATAACAAATTTAGGCTGGGGCATTTGCTCGTATATCTGCTTTAGGCGATCCTTGGTTTGCAGCGTTACCGCGCCCGTGCAGACCAGCACGTCGGCATGGCGGGGCGTGCCCTGTTGCAGTATGCCGAAACGCTCCACATCGAAGCGGGGAGTAAGAGCATCCACCACCTCTATATCGCAGCCATTGCAGGCCCCTGCGTTAAAGTGTATGATCCAGGGGGATTTGCGCCGCCCCCAATCTATAGCTTTACTCAATAAGACGCTCAT
>WRIA01000131.1 GCA_009782975.1 Clostridiales bacterium | reverse complement strand
GCTGGAAAAAGCCATGCTTTACGGGCGGGGCGCCGGAGCCTTGCCCACCGGCAGCGCCGTGGCAGGGGATATTATAAGCGCGGCCCGTAACATTGCCCATAACAGCCGCGGCTACCTGGGTTGTACCTGTTATCGTAGCTTGCCGGTAAAGCCGCTGGAGCAGACCGGCAGTAAATTTTATGTGCGTATGCAGGCTTTGGATATGCCGGGCGTGTTCGCGGCCATTACCGCCAAGCTGGGCGAACAGCAGGTCAGTATGGCCTCTGTGGTGCAAAAGCGCGGTCTTAAGGGAGGCGCGGCGGAAATAGTGCTTATAACCCACAAGGTAAGCTACTATCAAATGCAGAATGCGCTTAAAGAAATAGCCGCCCTGGATTGCGTGGCGGAGATCGGCAGCGTGATCCGTGTGGAGGATAGCGGGGCATGAAAATACGCATACCGGCCACCACTGCCAATGTGGGCTGCGGCTATGATACCTTTGGCATGGCTTTGAGTTATTACAATCATATAGAGTGCGCCGAGGCGGATGTGCCTTGCGTGCATATCAGCGGTTATGGGGAACAGTACCTGCCGCGAGACGAAAGAAACCTTATGTTGCGCGCCGCTAAGGCTGTCTATGATACGGCTGGGCGCGGCCCGCTTAAGCTTTCCCTTACCGTGCGTAACAATATACCCCTTTCCCGCGGCATGGGTTCTTCCTCCGCCGCCATAGTGGGCGGCCTTTATTCCGCCAATCAAATGCTGGGGCAGCCCTTAACTACAGAAAAGCTGCTTGAGATAGCCACGGAAATGGAAGGACACCCCGATAATGTGGCTCCGGCCCTGCTGGGCGGCTTTCTTATAATAGTCCGGGAGAGGAAGGAGCAGCGGGTAAAACGCATAGAACCTCCGGTATCCCTTATGGCGGTGCTGGCCGTGCCGGATTTTTCCGTTTCCACCGCCAGGGCGCGGGCCATATTGCCGCGCATGGTGCCCTTGACGGACGCGGTATATAATGTAAGCCATGCCGCCATGCTGGCCGTTTGCCTGGCGGATGGAGATCTGCCCGGCTTCGGCGACATGTTGAAAGACCGCCTGCACCAGCCTTACCGGTTCGGTTTGATACCGGGGGCAAAGGATGTGGCGGCGGCGGCGGTTTCCAAAGGCGCTTTGGGCTGCGTTATCTCCGGCTCCGGCCCTACCATGATAGCCTTTTGCAGTGGGGGAAAAGAGCTTTGTACGGAGATAGGCCATGCTATGCGGCAGGCTTTTGCAGCTCATAGGGTGGAGGCGCAGATAATAAACGTAGCCCCGGATAACCGTGGCACGCATATAGAAAAAGAGTGAGAGAAATGGCATTACTTGTACAAAAATTTGGCGGCAGTTCTTTAGCTAACGCAGGGCGTTTACGCCGTGTGGCCCAAAGGGTCAGCGAGACGGTGGCGCTGGGACACAGTGTGGCGGTGGTTGTGTCCGCTATGGGCGATACCACGGACGACCTTATAGCCCTGGCGCATCAGCTTACAGGCCGTACTTTTAGCCGGGAGATGGATATGCTTATGGCCACCGGCGAGCAGCAATCCATTGCTTTGCTGGCCATGACCCTGCTGGATATGGGAATACCCGCTATCTCCCTTACCGGACGGATGGCCGGGTTCCGCACGGACGGCAATTTCGGCAACGGCCGCATCATGCACATGGAATGCGGGCGGGTAGAGCAGGAGCTGGCCAAGGGCAAGGTGGTGGTGGTGGCGGGCTTTCAGGGCATAGACGAGGAGGAAAACGTTATCACCTTGGGGCGCGGCGGCTCTGATACCAGCGCGGTAGCCTTGGCGGTAGCCATAGGCGCCGATATTTGCGAGATATTTACAGATGTGGACGGCGTTTTTACGGCAGACCCGCGTATCGTTAAAAAGGCCTGGAAAATGCCGTACATATCCTATGACGAAATGTTGGAGATGGCGGCCATGGGTGCTTTGGTATTGCAGCCGCGCAGCGTGGAGCTGGCCAAACAGTATGGGGTAAAGCTACATGTGCGTTCCAGCTTTAATTACAGTGAAGGCACTATAGTGCGGAAGGAGGCCCTTATGAACAGGGATTTGGAAAAGGAGCTTGTTGTATGCGGGGTGGCCCACGATTTAAACGTGCTTAAAGTAACGTTGTTTGCCGTTCCCGATTCGCCGGGTGTGGCCGGGCGTATTTTCGGCGTTCTGGCGGCGGAGGGCGCTAACGTGGATATGATAATACAGGGCGGCAACCGCGCCGATAAGCAGGATCTTTCCTTTACCTGCGGCCGTGATGAGCGTGACAGGATAGAAGGCGCCCTTAAAGAGCTGGTAAAGGATCTGGCGGCGGAGGGCTATGAGCTTTGCGACACCAAAGCAAAGATATCCATAGTGGGCGCGGGCATGATAACCAATCCCGGCGTGGCGGCGCGGATGTTTAAGGTGCTGGCGGATATAGATTGCAATATAGATATGATCTCCACCTCGGAGATCAAGATTTCCTGCATAGTTGATGAAACGAAGACAAAACAGGCGGTGCTGGCCCTGCATACAGCTTTCGACCTGGATGCGCAGGATAAATAAGCCGGGTTTTCAGGATAACCTGTTTTTAAAATCCCCGTAGCCGAAGGAGCGTACAAGGCGCAATTCCCCGTTTTCCGCGCTATAGACAAAGGGCAAAGGCATACCGTTGAAAGTGTTGTTTTTGACCATGCTGTAGATGGCCATATCCCCGAAAACCAGCCGGCTGCCGGGGGCAAGCGCGCGTTTAAAGGAGTAATCGCCTATGATATCCCCGGCCAGACAGGTAGGCCCGGCCAGGCGGTAGGTATGGGCATATTCTCCGGCGCTGGCGCTTTCAAAAAGCGGCGGGCGGTAGGGCATTTCCAGCACATCCGGCATATGGCAGGCGGCGGAGGTATCCAGTATGGCGGTGGTAACGCCGCCGTTTTCCGTTAAGGCCAACACGCTGGCTACCAAAAAGCCCGCGTTCAAGGCTATGGCCTCCCCGGGTTCCAAAAACACCTCCATGCCATATTGCCGCCTTATGCGGCGCACGCAGGCTATAAGCCTTTCCCGCTGATAATCGGCCCGCGTTATGTGATGCCCGCCGCCCATGTTAAGCCATTTAAGGCGGGGCAAATAGGCGGCAAATTTTTTTTCCACCGCTTTTAAGGTCGTCTCCAAGGCGTCTGCGTTTTGCTCGCATAGGGTATGAAAATGCAGGCCTTCTATGCCCTCCGGCAGAACAGGGGGCAGGCAAGCCGCGGTTATACCAAGGCGGGAGCCCGGCGCGCATGGGTCGTAGATGGCTTTATCCTGGGTGGAACATTCCGGGTTTACGCGCAAACCGCAGGAAGCTCCCGCCGCCAGTGCCGCGCTACCGAACTGTTCCCACTGTTCCATGGAATTAAAGATTATGTGATCGCATATACTTGCTATCTCGGAAAAATCCTCCCGCCGGTAAGCGGGGGAGAACACATGATTCTGGCCGCGC
>WRIA01000130.1 GCA_009782975.1 Clostridiales bacterium | reverse complement strand
CGTCCCGTGGCGTCCACATCTATTTTTTCCGCCGCGGGAACTTTGGGCAGGCCCGGCATGGTCATAATATCGCCGGTCAGTGCCACTATGAACCCTGCGCCCGCCGAAACCTTCAAGTTGCGCACCGTTACCGTAAAGCCCCGCGGCGCGCCCAAAAGAGCCGCATCGTCGGAAAAGCTGTATTGCGTTTTGGCCATGCAGATGGGCAGCTTGCCGAAACCCTGCTCCGTAAGTTGGGCCGCCTGCTTTTTGGCCTGTGGGGCAAGGCTTACGCCATCGCCGCGATAGACCTTTTGCACGATTGACTTAAGCTTGTCCTCTATACTCATATCCAAATCGTAGCTATAGGTAAAATCGTTGGGCTCCTTGCACAGGCGCACCACTTCCTCCGCCAGGGCCACGCCGCCTTCGCCGCCTTTGCCCCATACCTCGGAGAGTGCCACATTAACGCCCAGCCCGCGGCATTTTTCCTCTATAAGCCGTAATTCGGCTTCGCTGTCTGTGGGAAAACGGTTTATAGCCACCACCGCCGGCAGCTTATACACTTGGGTGATGTTTTCCACATGCTGCAAAAGATTGGGCAGGCCAAGTTCCAGCACTTGCAGATTTTCCGTTACCAAAGTATCTCTGGCCGCGCCGCCATGATGCTTAAGGGCGCGCACCGTGGCGACCACCACCACGGCGGAAGGCCGCAAACCGGCCATACGGCATTTTATATCCAGAAATTTTTCAGCGCCCAGATCCGCGCCGAAACCGGCCTCCGTTATGGCGTAATCTCCCAGTTTAAGCGCCATGCGGGTGGCAGTGATGGAGTTACAGCCATGGGCTATATTGGCGAATGGCCCACCGTGTACAAAGGCCGGGGTATGCTCCAAAGTCTGCACCAGATTAGGCTTCAGCGCGTCCTTCAACAGCGCGGTCATAGCCCCGGCGGCCTTAAGCTGTCCGGCGGTCACCGGCTGTTCCTCGCGGGTATATCCCACTATGATACGGGCCAGCCGCGCCTTAAGATCCTCCACATCGCGGGAAAGGCAAAGCACGGCCATTATCTCCGAGGCCACGGTTATATCGTAGCCGTCCTCCCTGGGCAGGCCGTTTACCCGCCCGCCCAAACCGCAGGCTATAAAGCGCAGTTGGCGGTCGTTCATATCCACGCAGCGCCGCCAGGTTATACGCCGCACATCCAGGCCCAGGGCATTGCCCTGGAAGATATGATTATCCAACATGGCGGCCAGCAGGTTATTGGCCGCGCCTATGGCGTGAAAATCGCCGGTAAAATGCAGGTTGATATCCTCCATTGGTATCACCTGGGCATAGCCGCCTCCGGCCGCGCCGCCCTTTATGCCGAACACCGGGCCTAAAGAAGGCTCCCGCAGGGCAACTATGCTGTTTTTTCCTATCTTACGCAGGCCGTCCGCCAGGCCCACCGTGGTGGTGGTCTTGCCTTCTCCGGCCGGAGTGGGGGTTATGGCCGTTACCAGCACCAGCTTACCGTCGGGGCTCTGGCATTCGTCCAGCAGGCTGTAATCTATTTTCGCCTTATAGTTGCCGTATTGTTCCAGGTATTTTTCCTCCACCCCAGCGGTCTTTGCTACCTCGGTGATACGCTGCATAGGCGTGGCCTGGGCGATCTCTATATCGCTTTTTATTCCACTCATTATGCGTCCTCCTTAAATATTATATTCAGGCACATATTTTAAAATTATACTATAATTAAAAGCCCTCTTAAAAGCAAATTGGCAGTGGCGGCCCGCTATATTTGAGCCGTATTGCTATATAGCAGTTATAGATCCAGCTCCACTACGGTCACGCCGGGGCCGCCTTCCTGATATTCGCCCTGACGGTGGCTTTTTACCAGCCTATGCTTGCGCAGATGCTCCCGTACCACCTTACGCAGTACGCCCGTACCACGCCCATGATTGATACGCAGGGTCTTTAACCCGGCAATAAAGGCATCGTCCAGATATTTATCCAGTAATTCCAGTGCTTCCAGGCTATCCAGACCGTGCAGATTTAGTTCTGTTCCCATAGATTGCGCCTTATCAAAGCCCATATTCCCCGTTCCGGCGCGGCGGGCGGCCGGGCGCTCCTCCTTAGGCTCGGCAGCCCGCAGTTCGCTTATCCTTACCTTAAGTTTAAGCAGGCCCACCTGTATTCCGGCTTCGCCGTTTTCCGGCGCGGTTACAACATAGCCGCTCTGTCGCAGCCTGGGCAAATAGACATAATCGCCCACCGTGATATTTTCCGGCGCTTCCCCCGCCAGGACCGGTTGAGGCAATTCTTCCTCCAGCTGCTGCCGCCAGTCCTTTAGCTTCTTTTGCGCCCGTGCAAATTCCCGCGCGGCCTCCTGCTCGCTTAAGGCTTTGTCGACCATATTCTGATACACGGCCTTGCTTTGGGATATGGTATCCTCCACTATGCGTTTGGCTTGTTCATGGGCTTCCCGCAAGATCTTCGCCTTCTCCGCCGCCAGGCGCTTGCCTTCCTCGTGCAGTTTGGCTTCGCGCACCTTGGTCACCGCGGCGTCTTTTTCCGCCGCTTCCCGCTCCTCCGCTACCTCCCGCCGCAATTCCTCCAGATTAGTTAAAAGTGCCGCTACCTGCGCGTCCTCCTGCGTAATAAAGCCCGCCGCCGCATCTATCAAATCTTCCGCCAAACCCAAGCGCCGGCTTATCTCAAAGGCGTTGCTCTTGCCCGGCACCCCCATAAGCAGGCGATATGTGGGAGAAAGAGTGGCAACATCGAATTCCACGCTGGCATTTACAAAGCCGGGCCGGTTATAGGCAAAAGCCTTAAGCTCGCTGTAGTGGGTGGTAGCCACCAGGTAAGCTCCGCGCTGTTGCAGGTGAGCCAATATAGCCATAGCTAAGGCCGCGCCTTCGGTGGGGTCTGTGCCCGCACCAAGCTCGTCCAGAAGTATTAGGCTGTTTTCCCCTGCCAGTTGCAGTATCTCCACTATATTAACCATATGGGAGGAAAAAGTGCTTAAGCTTTGCTCTATACTTTGTTCGTCGCCTATATCGGCCAGCACATGGGTAAAGCAGGGCACCGCGGATTCCGGCTCGGCCGGTATATGCAGGCCGGACAGGGCCATAAGGGTAAGCAGACCTATGGTTTTTAAGCTTACCGTCTTACCGCCGGTATTGGGCCCGGTTATTATCATGGCGGTGTGGCGTTTTTCCAGCGCTACATTTATTGGCACCACCCGGTTGGCCGGGATAAGTGGATGGCGCGCGGCCAGCAAACACAAGCTGCCTCCGGCCGTTATCCTGGGCGCGCAGGCGTCCATAGCATAGCTTAACTTGCCCTTGGCAAAGATAAAATCCAGTTCGGTAAGCAAATTAAGGTCGGCCGTCAGTTCCGCCGAAAAGCCGCTTAAAAGCAGGCTTATACCCCGCAGTATGGCGGCTATTTCCGATTCCTCCTCCCGGGAAAGCGCCGCCAGTTCATTATTAAGTTCCAGCACGGCCAAAGGCTCTACAAACAATGTGGCGCCG
>WRIA01000129.1 GCA_009782975.1 Clostridiales bacterium | reverse complement strand
TGGCGGCCAATACCTCCCTGGGGCAGATGTTGTGGGGAGAACAACCGGGCGGCCCGGCCGGAGCAGATGCTCCGTGGCGCGCCCACCGCAAACGCCCGGCCTTGGAATCCCCTTTGGCAGGGCTTATGCCAAACGCTGAAATAGTGCTGATGCCTGCGGCCCATGCCGATTTAGGCTCGGACATAGTTTCCGCGGCTTTGGCGGCGGGACTTGGGCAAAAAATAGATGATCAGCAGATAACTTTGCTTATAGACCTGGGCCTTTCCACAGAGATAGTGGCCGCCGGGCAGGGCCATCTGCTGGCGGTCTCCGTAAGCACCCCGGCTTTGGAGGGTGTCTCCGTTTCCTGCGGTATGCGCGCTACCGTGGGAGCCATCGTAAGGGTGGAACTGCGGGATAGGGTAAGGCTTGTTACGGTGCGCGATGCCCGGCCGCGTGGTGTATCCGGAGCAGGTCTGCTCTCCGCCGTTTATGCGCTGCTTTCCGCCGGGTTGCTTTCCGCCGGGGGCAGCCTGGTATTCGACCGCGATCTGCCTCCCCGGTTGTTGGCCCATTTTGCCAGGGGTCTGGAGGGCGGGGAGTTTTTGCTTTCCCACGGGGAGGGCGGTACCGACATAGTGGTAGAGCAAAACGATATACGCCAGCTGCAACTGGCCAAGGGCAATGTTTACGCGGCCTGTCAGGCTGTTTTGGCGGAGCTTTGCGTTACGGAGCGGCATATAGGGCAGATACT
The DNA here is from genome assembly GCA_009782975.1 of Clostridiales bacterium. Next base: position 2,765 of record WRIA01000129.1, on the reverse strand, counting down.
TATAGGGGAATCCTTCGGCGCGCATACAGATCCTCCGGCGGCGCTTGCCCTGGGGCTTATACCAAGGGTGGAGCCGGAAAAGGTGAAGGTACTGGGCAATGCGGCCTGGCAGGGGGCCTTCCTTTGTTTGGGGGATAAAGCACGCCTTACGGAGGCACAGTGGCTGGCCTCGCGCATGGAAAGGCTGGATCTTTCGGCCAACCGGGTATATGCAGGGGCGTTTTTACCTGCTATGGAATTTACCGTGCCGGAATAGCGGCCCAAAGCTGCAGTGCAAAAATCAAAGATAATCCCGCTGTTTTTCACAGCATATTCACAAAAAGTACCTATGGCAAAAGGGCTTATTATGATATAATAGCTGCACAGGCCGAAATCTACGATTTCGAGGCTGAGCGCCTATTTTATAACTGCGCATTTGCCAAAGGCAAATGCCGGTAACAAACGCGGCAGCGTTTATGATATAATCAAGATAATCAAGAAAAATACGGCAAAAACTCTAAAAATTTAAAGGAAATTTTTAAGGGAAAATTTACTCAGGCACGCAAGAAAACAGCAATTATTCTTGTATATATTATGAGAGCAGGAGGTCGGCGCATGGAGCGTCTTACCGACGAGCAGCTAGTGGCGCTTACCTTACAAGGGGAACAGGCGGCATTTAACATACTTGTAGAACGATATCAAAAGCAGGTCTTTTCCTTGGCGTATCGTTTGCACAGCGATTATGACGAGGCGCGGGATTTAGCGCAGGAAGCTTTTATCCGTATCTATCAGCAACTGCCGGGCTTCGATCAAAGCCGTAAATTTTTCCCCTGGATGTATAGAGTAGCCCAAAATACCTGCATAAACGTGCTTCACAGCTTGCCCAAGGAAAGCCTTAACCTGGATGAATACTACGAGCGTTACGAGCCGGAGGCAGAAGGCTCAAGCCGCGACCCCTTGGCTTTGCTGGAAGAACGGGAACAGGCGGATGAATTCTCCCGTATGCTGCGGGAGCTGCCGGAACAATATCGCACGGTGATACTGTTGAAATATCTGGAAGGCTTGTCCTACCGCGAGATAAGCGAACGCCTGGATTTGCCGGAAAGCACGGTGGAAGCAAGATTGCACCGCGGACGCAACTATTTACGCAACATAATAAATAAGCAATGACCGCCGGATAGTAAAACACACTGTAAATAATACGCAGTTTAAACAATAAAGAAAGGAGTGGCGTTATGGACTGCCGTTTGTTTGAACGTTTGGTACAGCTTGATATAGACGGCCTGCTTTCCGCTAAAGAGCGGGAAGATATGCTGCGGCATGCCGAAGCTTGCCCGTCCTGCGCCGCTCTGTTGCAGGATATGACGGAATTATCCGCCTTGCTTTCCGCGCGGCTTGGCCCGGCAGAACCCCCCGCAGGCTTTGCAAAAGCGGTGATGGCGGCTTTGCCGGAACTCCCCGTAAAGCAGGTAAAGCGCGTAAAATTGAACCGCCCCCTATGGAAACGCTGGGGCGCGGTGGCTGCGGCAGCCGCGCTGTTGCTGGCGGTTGGCGCAAGCGGTCTGTTCCCCCTGCAACCGAATACCCCGCCAATAGTAAGCGATCCCGGCCCTGCCCTTGTAGCGGAGGACGACCCTGCGTTGCGGCAGGATCTCCCGCCGGATGATACGCTTACGGTCGATACGCCGGCGTATAAAGACCCCCTGGCTGTAAACAACGAAGATCCCTTTGATACGGCCGTAGATGATGATCCTGCCGGAACAGGGGAAGAAGTAACGCCTACGACGACGGATGACCCGGTAAATATCTCCGACCCGATAATAGCGGCAAATATAGAAGCCCCCGTTGATGCCGGTGTGGATGGCGTGGATATCGAGTTGGATCTGCCCCGTCCGGCCGTCAACCCGCCGCCTGTAAACGGTATGTTCTCCCTTGCGGTGCTGGCCGCTTACGAGGATTGCGACGCTTTGCTGCCATCCTTTAACGAGGATAGCCTGGTAAAGTTTTACACCGTATATAAAGGCCAGAACCATATGTGGGTAAAGGCTTTGGGCGCGCAAGAAACGCCGGAGCACAAGGAACAGGTTCAAGCACTACCCGCCCTGGCGGAGATAATGGGCTGTATGGATGAAAGCGCGGTAGCCGGATTCAGTTATGTTTCCGCAGTATCCCCCGACGGCCGCTTTGTAGCAGTGAACCGCGACGGCGAACAGCCCGGTATATGGCTATACGACAGCACCGTACTGGTGGAGAGATCCGCTGCGGAAGCCGTACAGGTAAAGACGGAAACAGGTTCGCAGATTTCCGCTTTGGGCGGCAGCAAAGTTTTGAGCTGGTCTTCCGATAGCAATAAGTTCCTTTACACCGACGCAACGGGCAAATTGTTCGTGTATTATATATATGCCGAACAGCATGTGCTGGCTCTCTACGGCGGCACGGTAAGCTGCGCCAGCTGGGAGGAAGACAGTAACAGGGTGGTATTTTCCGGCAAGATGGAAAAAGATGCGCATAGCGCTGTCTATACTATAATAGTACCGTAAAACCGTAGTACCGTAAAACGAAAAAATCATCAGCGCGCGGCGTTAGCCGCGCGCTGATTTCAGTTTAAGCCTTCAGTTTAAGCCTTCAGTTAAGCCCGTTGATTTTGGCCTGATAATCCTCTATCTCCAGGAACAATGTTAAAGCGGCGTTTTGCAGGGCAATTTGTTTTGCTGTCCAGGCATCATTTTGTTTTTCCAGGGTGCTTTTAGATATCTTGCCCAGCTTAAAATTAGTATCTGCCATAG
>WRIA01000128.1 GCA_009782975.1 Clostridiales bacterium | reverse complement strand
TTTGCCGTTAAATACTCCATTCCATCACCGCCTAATTATTCATTTTTACGCAAGTATATTATATTTTCTTGCGAGGAAATATGCAAGTTTGAAAATGAATTATTAAGTGCATATCAACTACATATTACAACATTCCAAGCGAACAATATGACCTATACAATGTATATGAATGACACTATAAATGATACTATATGTAAGTGATAATTTATACCTGCACCCCAAAGGCAAAAAAACACAAAAAAACATAAAAGAAAAAAAGATTGACAAGGTCATATAAAAGTGATATGATTAACCGAGTAAATTACTAGGGATTGATGCTTTCCGAAAGGGGTAGAAGCCATGTATAACGACAAGGTGATGGAGCATTTCAATAACCCGCGCAATGTGGGGGAAAGCGCGCGCAAAGATGGCGTGGGCCAGGTGCAAAGCCCGGCCTGCGGTGATACCACCTTTATTTATCTGGATGTGGAGGATGACGTTATACAGGATGTTAAGTTCAAGACCTTTGGTTGCGCGGCGGCCATCGCCTCCAGCAGCGTATTGACGGAAATGGCCAAGGGCCTTACTCTTAAGGAGGCTAAAAAGCTGACCAATGAACAGTTGGTGGAGGCTTTGGGCGGGTTGCCGCCGGTAAAGATACACTGCTCCGTACTGGCGGCTGACGCTTTACACGCCGCCATAGAAGATTACGAATCAAAAAACAATGTGTAAAGACGTACAAATAAACAGTGACCTCCGCCGCGGGCGGGGGTCACTGTTTTAGTGGCCGTTTACGGTTTATTGCTCTTTGCGGATGCCCAGGGCTACCAGCATATTGCCCACCGAAAGCAGCGCCGCGAACACAAATACATACTGCGGTCCCAGGCTTTTCCACAGCCATCCGCACAGTATGGCGCTTAGTATGCTAAGTACATGATCCAAAGACATACCCAAAGACAAGGTGGGCGTAACTTCCTGTGGCGAAAACGCTACCGACCTCATATATACCGAGCGCACCATGCCGAACTGTATGGTCATCCTATCCGCCATATTTATGGCAAAAGCGGCGGCTACGGGCATACCGGCCGCCGCCAGCCACCCCAGATAAAGACCGGAACTAAGCACCCCGTAGGCTATGTAAACCAGGAAGAAGGCGGCGGCTTCCACTATCATTATACGCGCTGTGCCGTAGCGGTCTATCCAGCGGCCCACCGCGGGCATAAAAAATATGCCGGCCGCCGCCCCTGCTATGGCCAAAATGGCCATGGTGTCCACCCCGAACCCCAGCAGGTCTATAAGCACCCAGGGGCCGTAAACCAGCATTATTTGTTTGCGCGCGCCAAAAAGCATGGAAAGCAGGTAAAATATGCCGTACTCCTTGCGTATTATAAGGCGGGATCTTTGCCGCGCCGTCTTTTTGTCGGTGATACGCCACATATACAGCAGTAAAACGAAAATTACCGCAAAAATTACGGCGGCCAGAATAAAAATCGATTTTACCCGGGAGGTAAAGGAAAACCATCCCGCTTTAAAGCCGACAAAAACCAGTATGCCCGCCACCATGGTAAAAGCGGTATAAACCCCTTTAAAGCGCCCCATAACAGAGCCGTATCCGCCGTCCTGCGCTAAGGACATACCTATACTGTCCGTCAGCGGCATAAAAATATGCTGGCCCATGGAAAACAGAAACAAAAATATAAGCATTACCCCAAAATCCGGGGTCAAAAAGCCCAGGGCGGTAAGGCCGGCTATGCAGAGTATCTGGGCTAACACAGATATACGGATATCGCCCAAGGACGCCAGCAGCGACATCACAAAAACGCTTATAAGCCCCGGCGTTTCCCGGGGAAACTCTATCAAACCGCGCTGAAACGCGTCTGTATTGTAGGCGTCTTTAAAATAATTGGGGAATACGGTGTCGGAAAGGCCCATGCCCAAGCCTGTAAGGGCGGTGATCACCGTAAAGATAAGGATGGCCTTCTTTTTTTGCGTGTCCAAAATAATTCCTCCTTAAGTCAATGAGATTATATCATTTCCGCGTAATTAACGCAAACACATACTATACTGTTGACGCTTTTGTATAAAAGGCATATAATGATACTGGTTAAACAGAAGGGCGGTGGCGTATGGAAAAGTGCGCGCAGACGGTGGATAAAAAGCTGATAATGGAAGCCGTGCGTATGATGCTGAAGGGGATAGGGGAGGATGCCGAACGGGAAGGCCTGTTAAAAACGCCGGAGCGCGTGGCCGATATGTACGCGGAGCTGTTCGACGGATTATCCTGCGACCCAAAAGAGCATCTGCAATTGCAATTTGTGGAGGATAAGCATGGGGAGATGGTGCTGGTAAAGGATATTCCGTTTTATTCCGTATGCGAACATCATATGCTGCCCTTTATAGGTAAAGCCAATGTGGCTTATATACCCAAAGACGGCGTTATCACCGGTATATCCAAGATAGCCCGCGTGGTGGAGGGCTATTCCCATCGCCTGCAATTACAGGAAAGACTGACCACCCAGATAGCCGACGCCCTGGTGGATGCGCTTAAGCCACAAGGCGTTTTGGTCGTGCTGGAAGCGGAGCATTTGTGCATGAGTATGCGCGGTGTAAAAAAACCGGGCGCGTTAACCGTTACTTCGGCGGTACGCGGTATATTTCATACCAATACCACCCGTAACGAGGCCATGGCTTTGATAAGGACTTCCTGCTAGGTTTGTTAAAAAACGAGGTAAAACTGATGGCGGAGGATAACAAAGCCTTAACAGGTGTATTAAAAAACGAGCAGACGCGGGAACAGGATATGCCCCGGTCAGGGCCGGATAACGGCCAAAAAGAAATAAAACCGGCCGGGCGTCGTGTCTTTTTACATTTGTTAAGGGATGTATTAAGTGTGGTCGTATCCGCTGTTATAATAGCGTTTGTGCTTAAAACATTTGTGGTGGATAGCCGCTTTGTGCCTACGGGCTCCATGACACCTACCATATACGGCGGCGACCGCGTTGTCTTTCTTAAGCTACCCTATTATTTCGGAAAACCCCCCGCCCGCCTGGATATTATGGTTTTGGCCTCCGGGGAGAGACTTATAAGTGAGGATGATCTGCTAAAACGCGTTATCGGCCTGCCCGGAGATACTGTGGAGATAAAAAACGGTCTGGTCTATATAAATGGGGAGGCCTTACCGGAACCTTATTTAAACGAGCAGCCGCTCTACTACTTTGAAGAAGTGACGGTGCCGCAGGATTGCTGCTTTATGCTGGGAGACAACCGCAACCACAGCACGGACAGCCATTTATGGGACGACCCTTTTGTGCCGTTTTCCGACATAAAGGGCAAAGTATTGCTTAGATACTGGCCGTTAAGCCACATAGGGATAATAAATTAAAAAAATATGACCATACTATTTTGACGCTCGACATGGCTATGGTTTTTATCGGGTCTTATTGCCGGGCTTGAACAATGTAATAGAAACGAGGTAGAACTGATGACGGAGGAACGAAACACTATACCCGGCATATTAAGTGAAGAAATACCCGGCGCGTACCGGGA
>WRIA01000127.1 GCA_009782975.1 Clostridiales bacterium | reverse complement strand
CCTGATACTTATGGATATGTTTATGCCGGTCATGAACGGCATAGAAGCCGCGTCGGAGATCGCCGCGCTGGGTACTAATACTCCCATAGTGGCTATGACGGCCAATATAATGAAAAGCGAGCTGGAAACATATAAAAAGCACGGCATGGCCGATTGCGTAGGCAAGCCCTTTACCTCTCAGGAATTATGGCATTGCCTGCTTAAATATCTGCGTCCTGTAAGCGTATTTGATGTGGACGCGGCAGAACATACACATGATGACGACCTGCAAAAAAAGCTTAAATTAAACTTTGTAAGGAATAATACTGGCAAACACAAGGAAATAGCCGAAGCCTTTTACGGTGATGACCGTGGCCTGGCGCACAGGCTGGCGCATAGCTTAAAAACCAATGCCGGCCTTATAGGTAAAAGCGGATTACAAAACGCCGCCGCACAGGTCGAGGCCATGCTTAAAGAGGGAATTATACCCGCCGCGCCGCAGATGGATGCCCTTAAAGACGAATTGGACGCCGTTATAGAAGAACTTAAGCCGCTACTTGATGAACATACAGAACAAACGGAACGCGGCTTGCTTAATAAAGTGCAGATATCGGCGCTGCTTGCAAAATTGGAACCCTTGCTTAAAAGCAGAAACCCGGAGTGTTTGGCCCTGCTGGACGATATCCGCTCCGTACCGGGGGCAAAAAGCCTTGCGCAGCAAATAGAAAGATACGATTTTAAGCTTGCGGCCCAAACACTTTCCGAATTAAAGAAGGATTGGATGTAAAGCTATGAATAAAATAAAAAAAGGCAGCGTGCTTATTGTTGACGATGAAGAATCCAATATAATAGCGCTTACGCATATACTCGACCCGTACTATACCGTTTTTGCGGTAAAAGACGGGCAGGACGCCATAGAGGTCGCGGAAGAATTTTGTCCCGATGTCGTTTTGCTGGATGTAATTATGCCCGAAATGAACGGGTATGACGTTATAGGCGCAATGAAAAGATCCGAAAAGACCTGCGATATTCCTGTTATATTTATTACGGGGCTTAATAATGCCGAAGATGAGGAAAAGGGGTTGGATCTTGGCGCGGCGGATTATATAAGCAAGCCCTTCAGCCCCGCGGTCGTTAAGCTTAGAGTACAAAACCAAATAAAAATTCTGAATCAACTGCGTGTAATAGAAAGATTATCAACGGAAGACCAGTTGACGGCCATACCGAACAGGCGCGGGTTCGATAAACGCATGGATATGGAATGGGCCCGGGCTATACGGGAAAACACCTGTATCAGTATCCTGGTAATGGATATCGACAAATTTAAGGCATACAACGATACCTACGGTCATCAGCAAGGTGATGCCGTACTGCGGTCGGTGGCAAAAACCATAGAAAGTTCGCTAAACCGTCCGGGCGACTTTGCCGCCCGCTGGGGCGGGGAGGAGTTCGTTGTTTTACTGCCCAAGACCGATATAAACGGCGCGGAAAATATAGCAAATAGGATACGCCTTAATATCAGCGATGTGGTCATTTCCTGCGCGGACGGTACAAAAACCAGAGTAACGGTCAGCATTGGCATAAACACCCGGGCACCGGGGCAGGATAGCTTGCACAACAGTTTTATAGAGGAAGCCGACAAAGCTCTTTACAAGGCGAAACAAACCGGCCGGAACCGTGTGTGCCGCCCGGACAGTATGTGTTAATAAAAAGAAAACGGGTATGAAACCATGAGCGAAGAAAAGAAAAACAGCGTGCTTATTGTGGATGACGAGCATACTAATATCATGGCGCTGACGCATATACTAAGCCCCTGTTACACGGTCTACGCCGTAAAAGACGGGCAGGACGCTGTTGAGTGCGCGGAGGAATACCTGCCGGATATAATTTTGCTGGATATCCTTATGCCCGGTATGGATGGCTATACTGTGCTGTCCGCGTTAAAGGGCTCCCATAAAACGCGGGATATCCCCGTTATTTTTGTTACGGGCCTGGGCGGTACCGGCGACGAAGAAAAGGGATTATCCCTGGGCGCGGCGGATTACATAAGCAAGCCTTTCAGCCCCGTCATAGTTAAACTGCGGGTAAATAACCAGATAAAGATCATCGAACAAACGCGCCTTATAATTGAAAAAGAGACTGATGCCAGAAGCAGCCGCGCAAGAAGGGAATTTCTTTCGCGCATGAGCCATGAGATGCGCACACCCATGAACGCTATTATGGGCATGACCGCTTTAATGAAAAAAACCGTTGAAAATGAAAAACGGGAGGATATGCTGGATAAAATAAGCAACGCCTCCGAGCAACTTATGAAACTTATCGACAACGTTCTCGATATGTCCGACATAGAAGACAACAAGCTCCGCCTTTCTTGCTCTTATTTCAGCTTTGCGGATATGATAAGGCAAATAACGGATAAAGCCGACCCGGCCATAAAGAGCAAACGGCAAACTCTTACCACATATATAGACCCTACCATACCCGATTTTATAACAAGCGATAGAAAACGGCTTACACAAGTGATAATGGATCTGCTGGACAACGCGGGCAAATTTACGCCGGAACAAGGCTCTATACGGCTTAACGCCTTTTTTTGCGGGGTGGAGGATGAAACGCTTACTTTGCGTATAGAGGTTATAGACAACGGTATGGGCATATCAAAGGAACAGTGCGAAAAACTATTTGTTCCTTTTGAGCAAGGAGACGGCGGCATAGACAGAAAATTTGGCGGCAGCGGGCTGGGCCTTGCCATATCACAACATATAGTAGGGCTTATGGGCGGCGCAATAGCTGTAGAATCCGAACCGGGCAAAGGGTCAAAATTTTTCTTCGATATAAAAACGAGCTTAACAACGCCCAAAGCAAAGGATGAAACGCCGGTTATGCTTAAAGGCAAGACGGCGCTGCTGGTAGAGGATGTGGAGATAAACAGGGAGATCGTAATGGCCATGCTGGAAGACACCGGGCTGCAAATCGTGTGCGCCGAAAACGGAAGCGAAGCATTGGAACTTTTTACGGCCTGCCCCAAAAAATTTGATGTTATACTTATGGATATCAATATGCCGGGTATGGATGGCGCGGAGGCTACCCGCCGCATACGCGCCCTTGATACGCCGGAAAGTATGCGCGTTCCTATAATCGCCATGACGGCCAATGTACTTACCAGCGAAGTGGAAACCTACTTTTCGGCCGGCATGACCGGTCATATAGGCAAGCCTATGGATCCCGAAAAGCTGCTTAGTACGCTTAACGAGTATCTTAACAGCCTATAAGATAGTTATCAGTCGTCAGTTATCGGTTGCGGCGTTTAGGGTAAGGGGCAGTACATATGACAACCCTGTCATATTACAAAATGCCAGTTAAACACCAAAATATGACAACCCTGTCATAAAAAGTGACAAGGTTGTCATATTTTTTGCCCCGTTTTGACACATTCGAGCATGTGCCCGTTACCTAGCGTTTTTGCTTTTTCACCCAATAGTGCTAAATCCTTTCTATGATGGGCAATTGGCATAAAATTGTTGATAGGGCCTTTTATAGCGTAAATCCTGA
>WRIA01000126.1 GCA_009782975.1 Clostridiales bacterium | reverse complement strand
TGCTGCTGCTTTATATTTCATCGCGGCAAAGCGTGGTTTTCTTCGCCATAGGTATTTGTCTGGTGGGCTTTTGCTTTGGCAGCTTTTTGGGAATATTCCCCGGTTTTACCGCCGATCGCTTCGGCATAAGCAACAACAGTGTCAACTATGGTATCATGTTTCTGGGCTTTTCCGTGGGGAGCCTGACCGGCCCAAGCCTTATTCATCTGGTGCGACAGAAAACAGGCTCTTATCAAGCGGCCTTCCTTATATCGGCGGCTCTGGTGCTGTGCGGCTTGTTTCTGACCCTTTTATACAGAAAAATAGAGCGGGACTAGGCGGCAAAAATAAGCGTAATTTGAGTATTGGTCAATGTTTTTAAAAAAAATTTACTAAGGTTTTAACATATTTTAACAGGTGTGTTGTTATATTGTGCCGTAAAAATGCAGCATCACGGGTTGCCAGAAAAGAATATATGTGTTATAATGTTATCCTAAACAGCATAATTATTTTTACTGCACAACACCAAGCCTAGTGAAGGGAACTGATAAAGTGCAGAATAACACGGGGCCGAAAATTTCGGAAGCCAGGTATATCCGCAACGGCCATCGCGAGCAAAATGAGAAAAAGCGCGTACATAAAATGCAGCGTATAGTTTCTTCCGCTGTTGTCGTGTTTTGCTTTGCCTTTTTGGTATTCGGCGGTGTACGGGTAGTTTCTTCCCATACATCAGCCTTTCAACTCGTGGTGGAAGGAGAGGTTATATCCACCCTGCCCACAGAGAAGGAAGCCAAGGCGGCAATAGTCCGTTATCTGGAGGAGCAATCCGAATTGCTGGGCTTTGAGGTGGTATGTGGAGACAGCGTTATTATAGAAAGAGTATCCTCCCGGGATGCGGTGTATTCCGGCGTCAAGGACGCGGTAAGTGCCCTTACTGCGGGTGCGAAGGTTTTGGCCAGGGCGGTGGCTGTATGCGTCAACGGCAGCCCTGTTATGTATGTGGCCAATGAAGAGGACGCCCGCATAGCATTGGAGCAGGCTAAAGCTCATTATGGGAAAATCGGCGCGGACGGCGTGGAGGATATCACTGTTTTGGAGCAGGTAGGCGTTATTTCCAGTAATGTAGAGTTGGAGCAGGTTTTTGGATCGGCAGAGGCGGCCAATATGCTGCTGTTCGGCAAACCCAAGGTGGAATACCATTTTGTGGAGACCACAGACGAAACCTTTGAATATATAGCAAACCGTTACGGCCTTAAGGTGGAGGATATCCGGGAAGCCAACCCCGGGGCGGATTCCACCAATATGGCGTTGGGCGAGGCCATACTGCTTACCAAGGTAAGCCCGCTGATAAGCGTACAGATGAAGCGCATAGTCGTTTCCCTCGAGGAAACTTCCTTCGAGACCGAGCAGCGCGATAATTATGATATACCCCGCGGGGAGCGCAGAGTAGTGGAGGCAGGCGTGCCGGGCGAGGATGAAGTAACTACCGAGGTCATAGAGCGCAACGGCGTGGTGGTAGCTCAAAACCGTATTTCCTCCGTTACCTTGGTGGAACCGGTGACCCGGGTGGAGGAGCGCGGAGTTAGGATGATAGTGGCCTCCCGCGCCTATACCGGCAACATGGGCAACGGCATTTTGGGCTGGCCCTATGACGGCCAGGTATCCTCCCGTTACGGCTATCGTTCCATAAACTATCATACCGGCATAGATATTTTAGGGCCCGTGGGCAGCCCGGTAGTAGCGGCGGAGGACGGTGTAGTTGTTTTTGCCGATTGGTATGCCTCCTATGGCAACCTTATAAGGATAGATCATGGTGGCGACCTGCAAACCTGGTACGCGCATTTGAAAGGCTTTTCGGTAAATGTGGGGGATGAGGTCAAACGGGGCGATATGATAGGCGCTATAGGCATGACCGGCCGCACGACCGGCGCCCATGTGCATTTAGAGGTGCGAATAGATGGGCAGCATTATAACCCGCTGCAATTTTTGGGTCAGCGCCAGGGTGAAGAAGCAGATGAAGAAGAATCAGATGATTTGGATGAATAAAAACAGATATGACCGCACACAAAGGCCGGCTTACGCCGGCCTTTGATATTTTAAGGCAAAAGGGGCGTTTTTATTATGCTTTCCCTGCGTATCATCGCCTTGGGTAAAATAAAGGAACCCTATTTGCGACAGGGGATAGCCGAGTATGTAAAACGCCTTACAACCTTGGCTAACCTACATATAGTGGAGTTGCCGGACGAAAAACTGCCGGAGCGGCCGGCATCCGAATCGCTTGAGCGGGTAAAGGAGTTGGAGGGGCGGCGGCTTATGCAGGCCGTACGCCAAGGCGAATATGTGATAGCCCTGGATATAGCGGGAGAGCAGCTTTCCTCCTTGCAATTAGCGGATAAGATGGCGCAACTGGCTTTGGCGGGCCAAAGCAGCATATCCTTTATAATCGGCGCTTCCGCTGGCTTAAGCAAAGAAGTGCTGCGCCGGGCCGATCTTCGCCTATCCTTCGGGCTCTTTACCTATCCCCACCAGCTTATGCGCCTTATACTGCTGGAACAGCTCTACCGGTCCTGCAAGATAAACAGGGGGGAACCTTATCATAAATAATTGTTGCAAATTATCAATATATGTGGAAGGAAAATCTCCTGAACCGCCGAATTATACTATATGTAGTATGGGAGGCGGTTTTGTTGCGTTTGATGCTGCTGGGGTATGCCTATATAATGGGCGGCGCTTTTTTGTGGCTTTTAGACAGCGCCTACTTTGTGTTTTTTTGCCGCTTTACCATGGAGGAAGCCTTGTGGAGCGGCTTGGAACCTGTGCGCCTTCTGATACGTTTGGCTGTGGAGGCTTTGCTGTTGCTGGCGGCGCTGATGCATATACGTCATGCCTCCCTGTTTAAAGAGGAACTGCAATATTGGCCGCAGACCCCCGGCGAGGAACTGTGGCACGGTTCCCCCTACAGCGCGGATAAAGGCAAGCGCCTGCTGTTCTTTTCCCTAAAGCTGGCTATAGCCCTGCGCCTTAACAAACGCCAGCAGGATAAACTGCGTCGGCTATGTTATTGCTACGATATGGGGCTGTTCAGGGCGGCGGAGGACGCTACAGGCGAGCATATAGAGCTGGGGGCGGAAATTGCGGCGCAGTTTAAAAACCTGCAAGATCTGGTACCCCTGATACTGGCCCACGAGGAATACTACAACGGCAGCGGTCATTATTGCCTGGCCGGGCAGCGCATACCCTTGCAATGCCGTATCCTGCAAGTGGCTTTGATGTTCGACGACCTGCATAAGGGCATGGCCAGCCGGCCGGCTTTGCCCTATATGGCGGCTTTGCAGGAACTGGGCTATTATGCCGGCACCATGCTGGATCCGGAATTGGTGGCCCTGTTCCAAAAGCTTATGCGGCGTATGCCGATCCTGCGGGAACACGCCGCGCAAACGGCAGGCCATTATATGTAATAATTCGCAGGCCGGAAGCCTAAGTATATAATATAGAAAGATAGACAGATTTATCATATTTGTACCTATAAAGCTGTTAGTAAAAAGTTGAAAAGCAAGTAAATTTTAACTGCCCCCGTACATCCGTTGCAAGATGTA
>WRIA01000125.1 GCA_009782975.1 Clostridiales bacterium | reverse complement strand
TGAGCTTTGGTCGCGTAAAGTATCCGAGCGCTATATCATAGATTACGGCTATTTTCAGGGCCTGGGGTACAGCGTGGAGCTTTCCGGCGCATTTTTGCCTTTCGAACTTCATCTGCCCATAGAGGAACGGGCGGCACGGGATAATAAGACAGGGGATATACTGCATCCCTGGCCCGGCATTTTGCAGGCCCGCTTCTGGCTGTTCGGCAAAGAGATAGGGCGCGTTGACCGCCCTTACCCGCCCGATGCCGGACGCACCGCGGATTGGCAGCTACGGGAGATATTATAATGACGGAATATGCCGGTTTGCCCAAGGTAGATAAGCTTACGCTGCTGCTGGCGGAGGAAGAGGAAGGCCCGCTCTGCCCTGCCCTGCTTACCGCGGCGGCCAGGGAGGCCGTGGCTGTTTTGCGCGGGCTGCTTGAAGCGGGCAATATCGGGCAAACCGGCAAGGAACACCTGCTGGAACAAGGGATGGCTTTAACGCGGGAATTGTACAAGCGCAAAAACGGCCCTTCCCTGCGGCGGGTGATAAATGCCACGGGCATAGTGCTCCATACCAACCTGGGCAGGGCGGTGCTTTCCCAAGCCGCGCGGGAGGCCGTAAACAAGGTATCCGCGGGCTATTGTAATCTGGAGATGGACCTAAAAAGCGGGGGGCGCAGCAGCCGCTACGAGCATGTGCGGGAATTGCTTATGCTGCTTACCGGAGCGGAGGACGCGCTGGTGGTAAACAACAACGCGGCGGCGGTGCTGCTGGCCTTGGATACACTGGCCGCCGGAGGCGAGGCGGCGGTTTCCCGGGGGGAATTGGTGGAAATAGGCGGTTCCTTCCGTGTGCCGGATATAATGGCTAAAAGCGGCGTTACCCTGCGCGAGGTCGGTTGCAGCAATAAGACCCACCTTTCCGATTACGAGGCTGCCATAAGTGACCGCACGGCCCTGCTGCTAAAGGTGCATCCCAGCAATTTTAAGCAGGTGGGCTTTACACAAACTGTGGAACTTACCGATTTGCTTAATCTGGGCAAAAAATACGATCTGCCGGTGCTGTACGATCTGGGCGGCGGCTGCCTTTATCCCCTGGCTAAAGCCGGGGTGGGCGAGGAACCGCAGATAGCGCAGATAATGAAAAACGGGCCGGATGTGCTTTGCTTCAGCGGGGATAAGCTGCTGGGCGGCCCCCAGGCCGGTATACTGCTGGGCAAAAGCGGTTATATAAGCCGCATGAAGGCCAACCCCCTTACCAGGGCTTTGCGGGTGGATAAATTCACCCTGGCGGCGCTGGAGGCCACCCTGCGGGAGTATCTGGATATGGAAGCGGCGCGAAAAAATATACCTACCTTATCCATGATACTGGCAGATATTGAAGTTTTGCGGGCAAAAGCGGAAAAGCTGGCCGCGCTGCTGGAAGAAACCGGCGCGGGCCGCCTAAGCATAGTTATGGGCTTATCCGAAGCCGGCGGCGGCAGCCTGCCCGCCGTGGAACTGCCCGGCCCGCTGGTGCAACTACAGCCTTTACGCCTGACGGCGGAGGCTTTAAACCGGGCTTTAAGACAAGGAGACCCGGCGGTGCTGGCCTATATACGGGAGAACAAGTTGATATTCGACCCGCGCACATTAAGCGAAGAAGAGATAGCGCCGCTGGCCCAAGCGGTAAAAAGAGCTGTTTTAAGTTGATTGTTTTCATACTTTTATCCATATATTGACTTTTATATATAAATATTTAGGAAGTTAAATATTATATTTAGATATCTAAACATTTTGTTTAGGAAGTTAAATATTTTACTTATAATTTGTGTTTTTAAAATATTGCGTAAATCATACATTACGCGTTAAAATCATACATTGTTTAAGGTGTTGATATGGACCATATCATAGTTGGCACGGCAGGGCATGTGGATCATGGCAAGACCCAACTGACACTGGGGCTGACCGGCGTTAACACCGACCGCCTGCCGGAGGAAAAAAAGCGTGGCATGACTATAGAACTGGGGTTTGTGCCGTTACAGCTAAAAAACGGCCAAAGGCTGGGCTTAATAGATGTACCCGGTCACGAGCGATTTGTAAAAACCATGCTGGCCGGGGCGGCAGGTATGGATATGGCGCTTTTGGTGGTGGCCGCCGACGAGGGCGTTATGCCCCAGACCAGGGAGCATCTGAATATCCTGGATATGCTGGGCATAAATAAAGGCGTACTGGTAATCACAAAAGCGGATCTGGTGGAGGAAGATTGGCTGGAATTAATAAAAGAGCAGACGCGGGAGCTTATATCCGGTACGGCCCTGGCCACAGCGCCCCTGGTGGCGGTTTCCGCCCATACCGGGCAGGGTATGGAGGAATTGCTGGATATTTTATCTTTGGTCGCCGCCGAAGTAGCGCCTAAATCCCGGGGCGGGCATCCCCGATTGCCCATAGACCGGGTATTCAGCAAGGTGGGTTTCGGCACTGTGATAACGGGCACGCTGTGGCAGGGCACGCTTTGTGCTGGGCAGGCGGTGGAGGTATGGCCGGGCGGGCGGGCGGCGCGTTTACGCGGCCTGCAGGTACATGGCCAACAGGTAGAGCAGGCTTTGGCCGGGCAACGCACGGCGGTCAATGTTTCCGGGCTGCCGGTGGGCGCTCTGCCCCGGGGCGGCTGGCTGGCCGCGCCCAAGCTGCTTAGGGAAAGCTGGCGGCTGGATGTGGAGCTACGGCTGCTAAAGGACGCCAAGGCCCTTTGCCAGCGCTGCCGCCTGCGTCTGCACCACGGCACGGCGGAAGTATTATGCCGCCTGCAATTGCTGGACAGGGAGGAGCTTGCCCCCGGCGAAAGCTGTCTTTGCCAGCTTCTGCTGGAAAAACCTTTGCCGCCCCTGCGCGGGGATAAACTTATATTGCGCAGCTATTCCCCTATGATGGTGGTGGGCGGGGCCACGG
The DNA here is from genome assembly GCA_009782975.1 of Clostridiales bacterium. The sequence goes on along the minus strand of WRIA01000125.1, from coordinate 662 downwards.
TGCTGGATGCCTGCCCGGGCCGTCATAAACGCTACCGGGCGGAAGTGCTATACGGTATGGAGCGCAGTTTAAGCGCGGATACCGGCAGCCTGCTGCTGGGCATATTGGAGCGGGAAGGGCTGCTTTACAACGCGGCGGAGCTTGCCGGGGAAAGCCAACTGCCACAAAAGGAAATAGAACCGCTGCTGCGCGGGCTTGTTGCCCAAGGCAGGCTTAACGCCGTCATCATAGACGCCGAGGCATATTACGCCCCCCCTGCCAAGCTTGCCGCCTGGCGTGGCAGCCTGCAAAAAGTGCTGGAAGATTATCATAAGGAATATCCGCTACGTTCCGGGCTGCCTTTTGCCACCGCGCGCTCCAAATATTTTCCCCGTTTAAGCCAAAAGCAACTGGCCGGGCTTATGGAGATATGGTGCGGCGAAAATGTACTGCGCGCGGAATACGGCCGGCTGGCCCTGGCGGATTTTGTGCCACAGCCTCGTGCCGAACAGTTGCTTTTGCTGGATACAATAACAGCCGATTATGAGGCCGGCCTGTTAAACCCGCCGGATTGGGCGGAGGAGATGGAGCGGCATAAGGTGCCGGCGGCGGAACGGCCGGAATTTTTGCTGTGGCTGACCGAGCAGGGCCTGCTTATAAAGGTAGCGGAAGGCGTCCTTTTT
>WRIA01000124.1 GCA_009782975.1 Clostridiales bacterium | reverse complement strand
TTTCGTCCAGGTGGGGAAGGCGCCCTTGCCGGCGCAGGTAGCGCGCGCCGATGGTGGCTATATCCATTAGGGTAACGGGCTTTTCCACCCCCATTTCCCTCCGCAGGCTTTGATAGCGGCTATAAGCGGCGGCGGCCTGTTCATCCTGTATATCAAGGGGGGTAAGCTCCGTGTTGAAGGTGGTATGGCGGCAGTGATCCGACCAATATGTATCTATAACGCGCAGTTCGGTATAGGTGGGGCAGCGCCCCTCCTTACGAAAATGCTCCCGGCAAAACAGCAGGTCGGCCTCATCCATGGCCAGCCCCTGATCCCGGCGCAGGGCATTAAGCCCGGCTTCGTCCATATCCAAAAATCCTTCCACCAAAGGTATGGGGCCGGCCTGCGGAGAGGGGATATCCAAGGTATCCGGCAATTCAAGGCAGGCCTCGCGGCATTCCACGGGATTGATAAGGTGTTTTTTTACAGCATCTGTATCCGACGGGCTAAGATCGCCGTACAGAAGAAAGACGCGGGCGGTAGCTACCAAAGGCCGCTCGCCACCGGAAACGAACTGTATGCACTGGGCGCAGCTATCCGCAAGCTGGTCAAACTGTCCGGGCAGCAATTCGCGGGCTATCACAACCGCCGCGTCCGCGGGCAGTTGCGCAAAGCAATCGTCCAGTGGCGGCTCGCTGAACACGGTGTCGCGGCAGGCGGCGAAAAGCTCCGGGCTTATCCCTTCCGCGTCGTAGCGCTCCAGGATACGCAGGCCGGTAATAGATTTAAGGCCCAGAATATCCCTGCACTCTGCAAGCAGGCTGGCCGCTTCCTGCGCAAATGGCGGTTTTTTTTCGGTATAGATGCGATGTACCATAGTTTTTTCCTCCAAGATTTATTTTAGGCAAACCGAAAAGTAAAAAGGCTTAATATATTACGGGTCGTTTTCCAGATAAAGACCAACAGCCGCCGCGCCTTCCGCTTTTATTTCATCCGGTACGCCAAAAAGGCGGCGTGCAAGCTCTTTTTCATCTAAAGCAAACCTGTCTTTCAGGATAAACTTATTTTTGAACAGCTCTTTGTAAAGCCGCCCCCAATAACCGCAACCGGCCTTATCCAGATCCTCCAGAAAGTTGTTCCATACTACTCCGTATATGCCGGTATTGCTTGTATCCTCCAGAAAGTTGTTCCACATTGCCCCATATATGCTGGTGTCTTTGTTAAGCGCAGTAAGGTCATTGCTCTTTATTGCGGCAATACTGTTGAATATTACCCGTATATCGTTATTTATAGTATTCCCGAAGATATCGTTAGTGCCGATCCTGGTAAAAGCGCCGGGGCCCCAAAAGGCGGAGCTGCTGGCGAATCTTTCCGGTTCGTTGATCCTGTTGCCGTGAGAGGATGCCCTGAAGGCCCAGGCGGCGGCGTTGACGGCAGCGTCGGGGTTGGCCTCGGCGCTGCTGGCGGTCCGGGCTACCCAGGCGGCGGCGCTGGCGACGTCGCTGGCGGTCCAGGCGACCCAGACGGCGTTTTTGGCAGCTTTTGCGGCTATGTTATTTGCGGCGGCCGCGGCTGCGTCTTTAGCGGCGTTGGCGGCAATATCCGCGGCGCTGCTGATGGCAAAAACGTCGGCGGTATTCAAGCCCCATACTCCCGCACAGGCATCAAGCGCATAAAAAATGCTGTATAGATGCTTTTGTCTTTCATCTTCCTTCCAATAGCAAAAACGTCGGCCAACACTCAAAACAGGCAGGGCTCTAAGCCCGCACAGCCAGGCAAACAGGCAAAGTTGCTCCCTGTTCAACGGCTGAAGTTGTGCTGTTATACGCTCGTGAAAGCTCAAGATATCATCCCCTTGCTTTACTTAGCCGCCAACGCCATTTGGCCGATATCGTTGCGGTAGTATTTGCCCTGAAAATCTATAAGTTCCACAGCCGCATAAGCCTTGCCTATGGCTTCTTGCAGAGTGGGGGCCAGCCCTGTTATACCCAGCACCCGCCCGCCGCTTGTGTGATAACAGCCGTTTTTAAGCTTTGTAGCGGCGTGATAGATAAGCGCCTGTTCGCCGTCTTTAAAAGCTATGGGCAAACCGGTCTCGTAACGTTGGGGATAACCGCCGGAGGCCATCACTACGCAGCAGGCGTTTTCTTTGCTGAATTTTACCTCTATCTCGTGCAGGCGTTCCCCTTCCACCGCCTGCATAACGGTAAGCAGGTCGCTTTGCAGCAGAGGTAACACCACCTGGGTCTCCGGGTCGCCGAAGCGGCAGTTGTATTCTATAACGCGCGGGCCGCGCTCCGTAAGCATCAGGCCGAAATACAGGCAGCCCTTAAAAGGGCGTCCTTCGGACCGCATAGCCCGTATGGTGGGCAAGTATATTTTTTCCATACATTCGGCGGCTATTTCTTCCGTATAATACGGGTTAGGGGCCAAGGCTCCCATGCCGCCCGTGTTAAGGCCCAGATCGCCGTCCAGGGCGCGCTTGTGATCCATGGAAGATACCATGGGTACTATGGTGTGACCGTCCGTAAAGGTAAGCACGGATACCTCCGGCCCGGTAAGGAACTCTTCTATAACCACGCTGCTGCCGCTGTCGCCGAAAATGCGCTCCTGCATGATGCTATTGATGTCGGAGCGCGCCTCCTCTTTGGATTCGGCTATCAGCACCCCTTTGCCCAGGGCCAGGCCATCCGCCTTTATCACCAGCGGGTAATGAGGGGCAAGATCGCAGTATTCCAAAGCCTGCTCCGTGTCCTCGAATACGGCGTAGGAGGCCGTGGGTATGCCGTATTTCAGCATCAGCTCTTTAGCAAAAACCTTGCTGCCTTCTATCCTGGCGGCCTTTTTATCCGGGCCGAAGCAGGTTATGCCCGCTTCCTGCAACAGATCCACCGCCCCTATCACCAACGGGTCGTCGGGAGCTACCACCGCGAAATCTACCCGTTTTTCCACGGCGAAATCCCGTATGGCAACTATATCCGTGGCCTGTATGGGAATACATTCCGCCAGGGCCGCGATTCCGCCGTTGCCCGGCAGGGCATAAATATGTTCCACTTTACTGTTTTCTTTCAGCTTGGCTATAATGGCATGTTCGCGGCCTCCGCCGCCTACCACCAGAATTTTCATAGTTACCTCCTAATATTTAATGATGGAATAAGCGCAATCCCGTAAAAGCCATGGTTATGCCCAGTTTGTCGCAGGCCTCTACAACATCCGTATCGCGGATGGAACCCCCCGGCTGAGCTATATAGCGCACCCCGCTTTGAGCGGCCCGTTCTATGTTATCCGCGAAGGGGAAGAAAGCGTCGCTGCCCAAAGCTACACCCGTCATTTGGGAGAGGAATTGCCGCTTTTGTTCCTCCGTAAGCTCCGCAGGGCGCTCGCTGAAAAGCTGCTGCCATACCCCGTCGGCCAGCACTTCCTGGGGCTGGCGGGAGATGTAGCGATCTATGGCGTTATCCCTGGCCGGGCGGGGCGTTTTAGGCTTAAAGGGAAGTGACAGGACTTGTGGATGCTGGCGCAATTGCCAGTTATCGGCTTTATCCCCGGCCAGGCGGGTGCAGTGTATGCGGGATTGCTGGCCCGCGCCCACGCCGATAGCCTGCCCGTCC
>WRIA01000123.1 GCA_009782975.1 Clostridiales bacterium | reverse complement strand
CTAAAAGTGACACCATATACGGTGTCACTTTTAGTGTCTATTCTATCAACTGTCTAATTTTAGACAGTTTTACGCCGGTGGAGGGAAGTAATAATATTTGGTTTGCTGTAACTATTCGGGTCTTTTAAGGCAGAATGTACGCAGCTTATCCAAAACCTCCTCGAAATCCAGGGGCTTGCCTAAATGGCTGTTCATGCCGGCATCAAGGCATTTTTCTATATCTTCCCGGAACACATTGGCAGTCATGGCTATTATAGGTATTTCCCCTGCCCACGGGGTGTCCATACCACGGATAAGCCGCGTGGCCTCGTAGCCGTCCATCTCCGGCATTTGTACGTCCATAAGTATGGCGTCATATTCATCCGGCGCTTCCTTGAACATACGCACGGCCTCCGCGCCGTTTTCCGCGCAGTCTATCTTTATCTCCGTAGGCTCCAGCAGCACCAGCACTATCTCGCGGTTAACCTCCACATCCTCCGCCAAAAGGATATGGCGGCCCGCGAAAATACCGGCGACCTCCGTCTGCTTTTCTTCCGTCTGTTTATGATGTACGCCAACACATTCGCTTATCACATCCGCTATATCGGATGGGAACACCGGCTTGGAGAGGAATTTATCCACACCGGCATCCTTTGCGTCTTCTTCTATCATGCTCCAGTCGCCGGCGGATATCAATACCACGGAGCTGTTGCCTGAAGCCGCGAAGGAGATATCCTTTAGCTTTTTGGTCAATTCTATACCGCCTATAACCGGCATTTTCCAGTCCACAAAGTAAATATCATAAGGGCCGTTTTGCTCTACCGCCACCAGGGCCTCCTCGCCGCTTGAGGCCGTGTCGCAGTAGGAACCAAGGGATTGCAGTATCTCTCTGAAATACATCAGTATATCCGGGTCGTCGTCCACAGCCAGTATACGCACGCTGCCCCAGTTTACCTCCGCTTCCGGCGGCGCGGCTTTATCATCCGACACCCGTTCGGCCTGAACAGTAAAGGCAAATGTGGCGCCTTTACCCAGTTCGCTTTCTACCCATATCCTGCCGCCCATCATTTCCACGATGCTTTTGGAAATGGAAAGGCCCAGCCCCGTGCCGCCAAATTTGCGGGCCGTGCTGCTTTCGGCCTGCTGGAAGGATTGGAACAGCCGCGATTGTTGCTCGGGGCTTAAGCCGATGCCCGTATCGGTGACCGATATCTTGATGGTGCAAAGGCCGTCTTCTTCCCCTAAAAATTGCGCTTCCACGCTTATGGAGCCGTTTTCGGGGGTAAATTTTACCGCGTTGCCCACCAGGTTGGTTATCACCTGTGCCAGCCGCTGGTCATCGCTTATCATATTTTTGGGCATGGCCCTGTCTATGTGTACCTTTAATTTCTGGCTCTTTTCATCCACACGGAAATTGACCACATTAACGACCCGTTGCAGCATCTTTTCGAAATTGAATTCCGCCGAGGAAAGCTCAAATTTATTGGCCTCTATTTTGGACATATCCAGTATATCGTTAATAACGCCCAGCAGATGTTGGGATGCGTCCTCTATTTTGGTAAAGCAATAATCTTTGCGCTCTTTGTCGGCGGAGGCCTTGCCTATGGTTATCATGCCGATTATGGCGTTCATTGGCGTGCGTATCTCGTGGCTCATATTGGCCAAAAACGCGGATTTTGCCCGGCTGGCGGCCTCCGCGGTGGATACCGCCGTTTCCAGATCCCGTTGCAGCCTTACCGTTTCGCTGACATCGTCCGTACTGCCTACCACGCCTATTATATTGCCGTCGCTATCCCGCATGGGCGTGGTATAGGAATGATAAACTTTGCCGTCTATCTCCCCTATCCAGTCCTGGGGGCCTTCGCGGAAGGTTTTTTCCACGTTTTCGATGATATCGGGATGCCTGTTTTTTTGTTTAGCGATCTCCAGCTTTTTACCTTCCAAAAACTCCGGCTTTATGCCGAGTGTCTGCAAATACTGCCCGTTAAAGGTGGTTATTACACCGTCTAAATCTATGCTCCAGACAACGCCCTTATAATTTTTGGTAACGGCCTCCAGCTTGGTAAGGTAGCGCTGCATATCCAAAGATATCTCCATGCGCTGTATATAGCCCACAGCCAGCAGGCCCCAGGAACGCAGCACATAAACATCCCCGTCGGGGAAGGTGCGCCTTTTGCAGCAATCGTCGAAGCTTACAAAACCCCAGAAATTACCGTTTAAGAATATCGGTACAGCCAGCACGGATAACATTTTATTAGGTTCCAGCGCCTTTTGCTCCTCGGCCGGCATATCATCCAAAGGCCCGTTTATATACGTGCCGCCGGAAAGTACCCCTTCCCACCTTGGCAAAAGATCCTCGTAGGCAAACTCTGACGGCAATTCACTGTCATCCCAGCCCTCGCGCACCCATTTGCATACCCGTTTGTAGTACAGCTTGCCATCGTCCTTGCGGTAGTTGCGCCACACATGTACGCGGTCGACCTCCACACATTCGCCTATCATCTCCATGCCCTGTACCATGGCATCAAAAGAATCGGCGGCGTCCGATTCCAGCAGCAATGCCGAAGCGTCGTTTGCCAGGTACATAAGCATATTTTGTTTATCAAGCTCCTCGGTGCGCTTTTCCACCAGAGCTTCCAGCTTTCTGCCCTCCTGATGATATCTTTGGAACAGCGCCAACAGCAAAAGCATAACGCACAAAAACAGTATGGATGTGCCTATAAGCCAGGGGCGCTGCGTGCGCGCCAGTTTTTCCCGGTAATCGTATATCCTGCGCGTCCACTGCCCGGCTATGCTTCTGGTATCTATAAGATTAAGGGCTTTATCTACAACAGAACACAAAATCTCGTCGTTTTTATTAAAGCCCAAAGTGGAATAATAAGGACGGTCGAAAACAACATTGGCCTTATAACCAACCTGCTCGTAATAATTTGTTTGTATCAGCAACTGGGTCTGGCTGGCCATAAGCATATCGACTTCGTCCAATTCCAGGCCGCGGAAGGCTCTGTCCGAGCTATCGTACTCCACTACATTAGGGTGATTGGGAAACCAACTGCGGAACAAGGAGGCATGGGCGGTATCCTTTATCAGGCCTACCTTTATGTAGAGTATCTCGTTTATATTGATATTGGGGTAATCCGATTTAGAAAGAAGCGCGTAATTATCCGTAAGTATGGCGTTGCCTGGCCACAGGAAGCGGCCCTCTCGCTCCGGGGAATGTATCAGCTCCGATATCATGGCGGCTTCCCCGTCCTCCAGCATTTTAAGCAAAACGGAAAAATCCGTATTCTGCTCGTTTACCCGCTCAAATTTCAGGCCGGTAAGGGCTTCCACCTCGTCCAGAAGGTCAAATACTATACCCTGCCACTGTTTTTCGTGAATATTATAAAAGCTGATGGGATAATTGTCGTATTCCGCGGCAAAGGTCACTACATGGCCGCTTCGCAAATAGGCCTGTTCCTCCTCTTTAAGCTGTATAAGCAGCTTATGCTTCATATATTCGTGCAAGCCCTGATTGTACATGTCGGTAAGGTGGCGCATACTGCCGCTTTGCAGGGTTTTTTGCACCACGGAAATAACGGGCTCCAGGGCCGGGTTTTGCGTGGATAAAGAAACGGGCTCGTAGATCAGCGGAAAA
>WRIA01000122.1 GCA_009782975.1 Clostridiales bacterium | reverse complement strand
CGGCGTACACCGCCTGGTGCGCATCTCTCCCTTCGACGCGGCGGGCCGCCGTCATACCTCCTTCGCCTCGGTAGATGTAATGCCGCAGGTAGCGGACGATAAAGAGGTGTCTATAGATCCGGACGACCTGCGCATAGACACCTACCGTTCTTCCGGCAAAGGCGGGCAGCATCTTAACAAGACGGATTCCGCCGTGCGCATTACCCATATCCCCAGCGGTATAGTGGTGCAATGTCAGGACGAACGCTCTCAGTTTTCCAATAAAGACAAAGCCATGCGCCTGCTTAAAGCCAAGCTGCTGGAGCAAAAGATCCGCGCGCGGGAGGCGGAGCTGGCAACGCTTAGGGGCGAGCAGCAGGATATAGGCTGGGGCAGCCAGATACGTTCTTATGTTTTTCAGCCTTACCGCCTGGTAAAGGATCACCGAACCGGGGCGGAAATGGGCAATACGGATGCTGTGATGGACGGCGAGCTGGACGATTTCATAGCCGCCTACCTTAAAAAGATGATCAAAAATTGAAAATCGTTGATCGTTGATAGGTTTTGGAGTTGCAATGGCAGAGCAAAGCAAAAATATTAAACGGCAAAGCCCCGCGCGGAAGCGGGAGATGTTGAGCCGTGGCCTGATAGCCGGGGCGATGCTGCTGGCAAGCGCGGTCCTTTTTGTTTTGCTGTTCAGCCTTACCCTGCCCTGGGCCGCGGAAGCGGCACTTAGCCGCGGCTTTCGCCAGGGCCTTAATGCCAAAACCGTGCTGGCCGATGTTAAGGCACGCTCGGCCTGGCATTTGCTTATGGGCAAAAGCGAAAGCACAGAGCTGATGATGGAGTTTGGCGACAGCGGCCTGCTGGCTCTTTCTTTGCTGCGCGCAAAATGGGGTCCCGGCAACGACGCTTTGGGCATGATACGCCGGGGCAAAAGCGGGGAGCGCTACAACGGACCAGAGTATGCGGAGCTTTACTGGGACGAAGGCAAATTGGCCGCTTATCTTAACCGGGTGCAAGGGGAAGCGCTGATAAGCCGTGTAAAGATAAGCAAAGAACAACTGGAGCTTTACGGCAGCATAGCCCTTAATGGAGGGCGGCATAACATCTATTTGGCCGCTCTGCCACAAAGCGACGACCTGGGGCGGGTGGCGTTTACCGCCTTAGAGTGGCGGGCGGAAGGCCTTGTATATTCAGAGCGGCTTAAAGAAAGGATATGCGAGACCTTAAGTTTTGAGATAGACCTTTCGCCTCTGGATTGGAATATACCGGCCTGTCGGGTGGAGCTTTCCCCGGGGCAAATGCTGGTTTGCGGCGGCCTGGCTATCATTGAATAATTAAATACGCAGTTAAAAGTATTTATGCTTACCGTACTAATTTACCGGTAAACTGCTTAGATGGTCTGCTATACAACTACCGGACCACTCGACTGGTCAAGTGATCCGGTAGTTGACTACAAGAGTAATAGGCAAGGGTCATTCCGGCTGCTTTTTGAACCCAAGGCTCAACGCTTTGTGGGGGCAGGCGGTTGCGCAATCCCCGCAGCGGATGCATTCTCCGCTTGTGTTTTTCCGCGCCGGATCCACCCCCAGGCGGCAGGCATCGCGGCAAAGGCCGCAATCCGTACAGCGCGCTTTGTGGCAGCGCAGTTGATAGAGGCTAATGGGGTTGAACAGGCCATAGATAGCTCCCAGTGGGCAAAGGTAGCGGCAAAAAAAGCGATAGACAGTAAGGCAGCCCGCCACTATCACCAGGGCCAATGCCAGCTTCCAGGCAAACAGCGCGCCCAAAGCGGCGCGCAGGGGCGGGTTTAGGGCTACTAAAGGCAGGCCCGCCTCCAGGGTACCGGCCGGACAGATATACTTGCAAAAAGCCGGGTCGCCCATGCCCAGGGGGTTTACCGCCAATAATGGCAGTGCTATAACAAAGACCAGCAACAAAGCGTATTTGATGTAACGCGGCCAGCCCCAGGGCCGTTTTATTTTGGGTGTTGGCAGTTTATGCAACAATTCCTGCACAAGGCCAAAGGGGCAAAGAAAACCGCAGATAAAGCGCCCCAAAGTTAGGCCAAACAGCAGCAACAGCCCCGTCACATAGTAGCTAAAGCGGTATTTTATGGAACCCATTACGGCTTGCAAGGATCCCAATGGACAGGAGGCAAAAGCGCCGGGGCAGGAATAGCAGTTTAAGCCCGGCACACAAAATTGCTTTAGGGGGCCTTTGTAGATGTTTCCGCGCAAAAACCCCGGTATATAGGCATTGCTTGCTATCAGCGAAAGCCATTGTATCATCCTGCGCTTCATGTTTCCCCCATGCTCCGGCCCGGCAGAACTTTATCCGCAGGGATCTTTTTGCGCACAGATCAACCCAAACCTATGCATTCCAGGCAGATATTGCTGCCCTTTATCAGTACCGTAAAGGCTTCGCCGCGCAAAAAGCCTATGCAGCATATAGCAAGCCCCAAGGCAAACAGCATTATCCAAACAAGACGAGTTTTGCGCATAAAGGTCTCCCTGTTACAGCATTTGCAGCCTGTTATCCAGCTCTTTTTCATACATGGCGCGGCTCATAGCGCCTACAAGGGGTTCTCCCACCATATTGCCCAGGCTGTCTATAAACAACGTGGTAGGATAAGCCACTATGTTGTTGCGCAAAAAATCGTACAGCTCTTTATTAGGCACTATATGGGGGTACGCCGCCCCGGTGCTTTCTGCTATGGTCTGCGCCAGCTCTATATTTTCCTCATTAAGAGCGTCACCAACCAACCCCCAAAGCTGCGTGCCAGGGGGCATGGCGGCGGCCATCTCTCCTAAATCCGGCATTTCCATTATGCAGGGGCCGCAGAAGGTGCCCCAGATATTTATCATGGTAAGATCATGATCCGCAAAAGAGCTGCTATCTATGGATTCTCCGTATATGTCCAGTGCGGCGAAGGCCGGAAAGACGTTTTTGGCCGCGGCCGTCTTGGTTTCCAGTATGGCGGCATGATCCCGCATGGCCGGTATGTATCCCACGGCCAGACGGTAGGCGGCCAAATCCTCGTCGGAAAGGCCCTGTTCCTGCGGGGCGGGTTCCGTGTAAACATAAACGCGCCCGTTTTGCCGGCCCAGTTCCGTGTTTTGCGCGTTGCCGGTGATATCCTCTATGGTCTTGCCGGACCGTATCCAGCCGTCCCACAGCCCGGCGCTGTAATACTGTATGGAGTATAGCAGGCGGGAGCGGCTGTAGATCATATCCGCTACCTTGCTCATGGTTTCCTCGCTTGGGTCGTCCCGCAGCATTTCAACAGCCTCGTCCAGCAGGCCGACAGGAAAATAAAACACCTGCATGCCATCTAGGGGCGGGGTATCCTCCGGGCTGTCCTGTAGGGCAAACTGCCCGTAATATACGGTTTTATCCTCCAATTGACGCACCGGTATGGCAAAGGTAAGGCCCATCTGCTCATCCTCCAGGATATAATGACCGTCCTTTACCGGCATATCATAAATGGGGTCTGCCGCGTATTCGTCCTGCTGGGCGGGTATCGTTTCCTTTGGCACGGCCGTCTGTTCCCCAAAGGAGCAAGCGGCGCACCAAAGCGCCAAGCAGCACAAAAAGCAAACAAAAAATGATTTTTTCATAAATATCATCCTTTCCACAGCTCT
>WRIA01000121.1 GCA_009782975.1 Clostridiales bacterium | reverse complement strand
GTGCCAAAGTCACCGACGTCGTGGTCTTGGTGGTGGCTGCAGACGACGGTGTAATGCCGCAGACCGTTGAGGCAATCAACCATGCGGAGGCAGCGGGCGTGCCGATAGTCGTTGCCATCAACAAGATAGACAAGACGGGCGCCACGCCCGACCGGGCACGCCAGGAACTCTCCGAGCACGGTATCGTGCCAGAGGAATGGGGCGGCCAGAACATGTTTGTTGAAGTCAGTGCCAAGAAGCGCATTGGCATCGATGAGTTGTTAGAGGCCATCATCTTGCAGGCGGACGTCCTGGAACTCAAGGCCAATCCCAGCTCGCTTGCCAGCGGCATCGTCATCGAGGCCAAGCTGGACAAGGGCCGCGGGCCAGTGGCCACGGTGCTGGTGCAGCGCGGCACCCTGCATGTGGGCGACACCATCGTCATGGGCACGAGTTATGGCCGTGTACGCGCCCTCATCAATCCCCACGGGGAGAATACGACCGAGGCCAAACCTTCGGACCCGGTTGAGATACTGGGACTCAACTCCATACCGGACGCCGGCGACGACTTCAGGGTCTTTGCCGACGAGCACGAAGCCCGTAACCTCGTCAAGGACCGCTCGTTGCGCAAACGTGTGGCCGAGCATCAAAGCAAGCAGGCAGTGACCCTTGAAAACATCTTCAGCCGGATTGAGCAAGAGGAGCTTTCCGAACTCAACCTGATCGTCAAAGCTGATGTCCAAGGGTCCATCGAAGCCCTCAAGGATGCACTTGCGAAAATGGATCAGAGTGAAGTGCACATCAACATCATCCACTCGGCAGTGGGTGGCGTTACCGAGACCGACGTGACCCTTGCTGCTGCGTCTAACGCCATCATCATAGGCTTTAATGTAAGGCCCATGCCGGCAGCCCTTAAAGCTGCGGAACACGAACAGGTGGATATACGCCTTTACCGCGTCATATACGATGCCATAGAGGATATCAAAAAAGCCATGAGCGGGCTTTTATCGCCGGAATTTAAAGAGCAGGTTATAGGCCACGTCGAGGTACGCGCCCTGTTTAAAGTGCCTAAAGCCGGTATGGTGGCGGGCTGCTATGTGCAGGACGGCAAGATGGCCCGCAATGCCCGTGTGCGCGTGGTGCGGGACAGCGTGGTAGTAGCGGAGGATAAAATAGACAGCCTGCGCCGCTTCAAGGACGACGCCAAGGAGGTCTTAAGCGGCTTTGAATGCGGTATCGGCCTGGAAAACTTCAACGACATAAAGGAAGGCGATATTATAGAAGCCTTTGTTATGGAGGAAATACAGCGGGAACTTTAGAATAAGAGGATGATGAGACATGGCAAAACACCGGGCCAGCCGTTTGGCCGGAGAGATACAAAAGGAAATAGCGGCCATAATCGCCAGAGAGCTTAAAGACCCGCGCCTGGCCGGTCTTTCGGTGATTTCCGTTGACGTGGCCAAAGACGGCTGCTCCGCCCATATCTATCTAAGCCCCTTAAGTGTGCCCGCGCCGCCGTCCGCCGAAATAGAGCAGGCTATAGACAGCGCCAAAGGCTTTATCCGCCGCGCCCTAAGCCAGCGATTGCAGGTGCGCAATGTGCCGGAGCTGTATTTTCATCTGGACGCTTCCATAGCCAGGGCCATACGTATGACCGGCCTGATAGACGCACAGATAGCCGCGGACGAGGAGGCGGCTCGCGGCCGTTCCCCCATAGACGAAAATACATATAAGAGCGATTTACTGTGAACAAGCGCCAAAATGTTTAACTTCGCAAACAAAATATTTAACTTCGCAAACAAAATGTTTAACTTCGCAAATATTTTTTGTTATTGATGAGGCATGTACGCTATGACTACATACGAACAAATGACAGGATTTTTGCTGGGCTGCGATAATTTGCTGCTTACGGCCCACCACGACCCGGATGCCGATTGTATTGGCGCTATGCTGGGCTTATATCATTTGTTTGGCGGGGAGCGGCGCGGCTGGATAATGGCCTTGGAGGACGCTGTGCCCCCCAACCTTAAATATATGCCGGGAGTGGAAAACATCCTGCGGCCGGCGGATATTACCCGGCGGCCCAAAGCCATGATATTTCTGGATTGCGGGGAGCCGCGCCGTATAAGCAATGGCTGGCTGGATGCTTACAGCGGCCTGCCCCGTTATTGTATAGATCATCATGCCAGCAATAACTTTGCCGGGGAACTGGCCGTGGTGGAGAGGGATGCTTCCTCCACCGGGGAAATAGTGGCCGCTTTGGGAGAAGATGCGGGCCTGCCTTTTAATATAGGCGCGGCTACCTGCCTTTACAGCGCCATAGTTTCCGATACCGGCTGCTTCCTTTACGAGAACACTACCCCCCGCGCTCTGGAAACGGCGGCCCGCCTGCTTAGGCTGGGCGTGGATATGGAGCAGGTGCGCATAAAGCTGTTCGAAAGCCGCAGTTCCTCCGGCATAGCCGTGCTGCAGGCAGCCTTTCGCAATATGCAATTCGCGGCCGACGGCGCTATATGCTATAGCTTTGTGCGCCGCGAGGAAGCCGTCGCCGCCGGGGCCACTATGGCCGATTTTCATAATATCGCTAATTACACGCTGCTAAAGGCCGGGGTAAAGATGGGCCTGTTTTTAGAGGAATACGACGGTTATGTAAAGGTAAGCCTGCGCAGCCGTCAGGGATTGCGCATGGATAAACTGGCCCAGACCCTGGGCGGCGGCGGCCATATGCGGGCCGCGGGCTGCCGTCTGGAGGGCGGCCTTAAGGACGCGCTGCCCCTTGTGCTGGAAAAGGCGCTGGCTATTATGCAGATTTAAATGTTTTTGGAGGTTTCCCGCAAGTGGATGGTTTTATCAACCTGGATAAAGAAAGCGGTATAAGCTCGCATCAGGCTGTAGCCGCCATCCGGCGGCTTTTAGCTTGTAAGGCCGGCCACGCCGGCACGCTGGATCCTTTGGCCACCGGCGTGCTTCCCCTTTGCCTGGGCAAAGCTACCCGCCTGGCCGAATACGTTACAGGGCAAGCCAAGGTATATACCGCCCTTATCCGCTTTGGAGTGGAAACAGACAGCTACGACGCGGCGGGCAGCGTGGTGGCGCAACGGGATGCCGGACATCTGCGGCAGGAGGATGTAACGGCGCTGCTGCCGCGTTTTTGCGGCGATATAATGCAAACGCCGCCCCTTATCTCCGCTATAAAACAGGGCGGAGAACCCCTTTATAAACGTGTGCGGCGCGGGGAAAGCCCAAAGCTTGAAGCGCGGCCCGTACAGATACACGGCCTGGAGTTTGTCGCCGGGGATTTCGGCGGCGCGGAGCCCTGGGCTAAGTTGCGCATATCTTGCGGCAAAGGCTTTTATGTGCGTTCTTTGGCTCACGATCTGGGGGAGCTTTTGGGCGTAGGCGCTTATGTATCGGCTTTAAGAAGGCTGGCCGTGGGTACTTTTGCGGCGGAAAACGCCTACACTTTGGCGCAAATAGAGGCTATGCTGGCGTCCAAAAACACAGATTTTCTGCTGCCTGTAAGCTACGGTATAGCCCATCTGCCGCTTTTTACGGCGCCAAAGGAAGCCCTGCAAGCCCTGACCAACGGCAATGAATGGCGGCTTGACGAGGCAAAAGAACTGCCCCTGTGCCGGGTGGAAACAGCGGACGGCGTTT
>WRIA01000120.1 GCA_009782975.1 Clostridiales bacterium | reverse complement strand
AACAGAGGAAGCCGGGGCGGAGGAAACAAGCCCGCCGGCGGATTTAGAGGGCTTCCTTAACACAGAAGCAGACGAAGCCTCCGCAAAGGCAAACGACGGCGCGGAAGAAACAGCCGCACAGGCTCCCGGCGAGGCTCCCAAGCGCCACGCAACATTCGAGGAGCTTGATAAGGCGCACAATGTAAACGATTACCTTACGCCGGAGGAAGTAGATCTTTTAGGCGAGATCGGTAATATGTGCATGGGCGCGGTAGCAACCATCATGTACACCCTGCTGGATCACCGCGTTACCATAACCACTCCGCGGGTAAACGTTTATTCCACCTACGAGGTTTTGCAGGCTTATCAAACCCCCTTTGTTATAGTTGATGTGCGTTATGTGGAGGGCATAGAAGGCAAAAACATCCTGCTTTTAAAAGAGAATGACGCCATGCTTATAACCGATCTGCTTATGGGTGGCGACGGCAATGTGGAAGAAGGCATGGAATTAAACGAGATGCACATGAGCGCCATCAGCGAGATAATGAATCAAATGATAGGCGCCTCCGCCACATCCTTATCCAATATACTGGACAGACCCGTAAATATTTCGCCGCCCGTAAGTGAATGGATAGATATAAACAGCGACGTAAGCGACAGGCTGGACGCCTCCGAACTGGTGGTAAAAATAAGCTTTGATATGGAGATAGAAGGACTGCTTAAAAGCCAGTTATTGCAGTTGATGCCTTATCAGTTGGGTAAGGATATGGCGCAAAAGATAATGGAGGTGCAGCGCAAGGATACGGCTGCTGTTGATGCCTCCAAGCCGCAGCCGCAAGCCGTGCCGCCCGCGGCGCCTTCCGCTCCCCCGCCGCCATCCTATGCCCAACCGACCGCCGCTATGCCGCAAAGGCTGGTGGATGTAAGCCCCGCCAATTATCCCGCCTTCGACGCAGGGGCCTCCGGTGATCCCCTAAGCGGCAAAAGCATGGATATAGTGGCGGATATACCCTTACAGGTATCGGTGGAATTGGGCAAGACCAAAAAAACTATCAGCGATATATTGGAGTTCGGCGTCGGCACCATAGTGGTACTGGATAAAATAGCCGGGGATCATGTGGAGGTGCTGGCCAACGGCAAACTTATCGCCGCCGGCGAGGTAGTGGTGATAGACGAAAACTACGGGGTACGCATAACCGATATCTTTGAATAGCAAATATTCGACACTACATTGCTAATAAACAACAATATATTACGGTATATTTTACATAACAGTATTCTTAAGGTGTTTTTAAATGATCGTTCATTATTGATCGAATTTTAAAAGGCGGTGAAAATATGAGCATTACAAATTCCAATATATTGCTGGAAACAGGCACCAACGAGGTGGAGGTGCTGGAATTTACCATAGCTGGCAAAAGCTTTGGCATAAACGTGGCCAAAGTAATGGAGCTTATGCAGGCCCAGACGCCGCATATGATACCGCATACCCACCCCTGTATAGAAGGCATATTTCAGCCGCGCAACGAGGTCTATACCATATTGGATCTGGCCCAGTATCTGGGCCTGCCGCCCTCCGAAAACCCGCTTAAAGACCTGTATGTAATCGCTAACTTCAACCAGATCTGCGTGGCTTTTCATGTGCATACGGTGGAAAACATCCATCGCATATCCTGGGAGGCCATAGAAAAGCTGGATGAACTGGTTTACGGCGGCATGGACGGCGTGGTTACCGGCATAGCCAAAATAGACGGACGGATCATCTCCATACTGGATTTCGAAAAGATAACCTACGACGTAAACCCGGCCACCGGCGTACAGGTAACGGATATCCCCAATGCGGAAAGCCGTAGCAAATGTGTCCGCCCGATTTTGGTGGCGGAGGATTCCGCTTTGCTGCGCAAGCTGATTTTGGAGACCCTTAACAATGCCGGTTACGCCAATGTTATTTTGGCTTCCAACGGCAGCGAGGCCTGGAAGATACTCTGCGATACCAAAGAACACGCGCACGATATTACGGAGGAGATCTGCTGCGTTATAACGGATATAGAAATGCCACAAATGGACGGCCACCACCTTACCAAGCTAATAAAAGCCGATCCACAGCTTTCCGGCTTACCGGTAGTGATATTTTCCTCCCTTATCAACGACGATATGCGCATAAAGGGCACGGAAGTAGGCGCGGATTGCCAGCTTACCAAGCCGGAAATAGGCAGCTTGCTGGCAGAGATAGATAAGCTGCTGCAAAATAAATAAGCAAGATAAACAAAAAAATCCCCGCTCTGCGCGGGGATTTTTTTGTTTATCTTGCAACTCCCTTGCCACGTTTTTGTTCGTACATTTTATGGTCGGCCCGGTTTATAATACACTGTGGCGAGCCGCATTCTTTATCCCGGCAGGATTTATCCTCGCAGGATTTTATGCCCTCCCGGGTATAATCCTCCGTACTCAACATCTCTATGCCATAGCTAAAAGCCAGCGGTATATCGCTGTTTTCCTGCTTATTGAACTCCTCCGTTTTTTCCTCCAGACGGTTGATGATGCGCTGGGCCCCCTTGGCCGATAAGCCGGAAAGCACCAGCAAAAACTCATCTCCTCCCACACGGCAAAACACATCATGGGCACGGATAACGCCGCCCACTATATCTATAAAATTAAGTATGTACCGGTCGCCTTCGTCATGACCCTTTTGGTCGTTTATCTGTTTAAAATTATCCAAATCGAAATAACATATTACAAACGGGCTGTAGCTTTGCATTAAACCGGATATATATTCCAGCGCGTAAATTTGATTATAAACGGGGAATTTAGCGTCGTGGTACATGGCGTTTTGCAGGCGTTCGTTTAGCGCTATGGTTTCGGAGATATTGGTCAGCACATGAAAGTAAGCATCCTTGCTGTTGCCCCAGACGCCCGGCATGGTATATACCATATACCACTTGTTGTTTTCCTTGCTGTACAACTGCCATTCTTCGCTTCGCCCAATCTGCGCGGAAGCTGTATGCTCCCGCAACTGCCGCAGCAGTTCCACTGTAGCTGCGGGCATATCCGTTACGGCGCTGTAATTGCTAAGATGCTCCCGGCCCTGCAAAAGCGCGCCGTTTTCTTTTTCCAGCACAAACAGGGAAATATCGGCAAAGGAAAGTATTATCTCCAGAATGTTTTGGCTTTGGTTCAGCTGCAAATCGCGCTTAGCCAGCATTTTAGCCATTTGATTAAAGGCTTCGGATATCTGGCCCATAAAATCCACCTGCTGGCTGTAATTGCCGCGGGCTATCTGCTCCACCTTCCAAAGCAGGTGAAGCATATTAGCGTGCAATTCTTTTAAGCCGCCGGAAAGGTAGTTGGAGCGGGACGGAAAATCCACATCCAAATTACCTCTGGCCAAAGCCAAAGCATAATCCCTTAGCTCCTCCAAGTGCTTAGAGACCTGCTGCGCAAGCTCGCCTATGGCCTGCATATCCGGATCATCGCTTTGGGGCGGTTCATCCTGCGGCATATATTCGCCCCGCAAAAACCCTTTAAGCCAGGCTTTAAGCGACCCTAATGTTACTTCCATAGGCATACCCCTTTGCCTTATACAAAACTCCTCTTAAACCTTTTCCGCCTTAAAGCGGCACACCCTTTCGCCGGAAGCCCAGCAATCCACCTCGCGCACTTTAAAC
>WRIA01000119.1 GCA_009782975.1 Clostridiales bacterium | reverse complement strand
GCAATCCCGGCCATCCTCCACCATACGGCGTATGGCCTCCAAATGACCTATTACCCGCGAGAGCCGGTTAAGCACCGCCTTGGTGTGGGTATGGGGATGGCTATGTGTATGGTTATTGGTATCGTTATGTATGTGATCATGTGTGTGATCATGTGTGTGATCATGTTTTTGATCATGTTTTTGCACTTTATCCCCATCATCGTGCATATTTTTCACTTCCCCTATACAATATTTTCGCCCAGGTATATTTTGGGCATGGTCATAAGGCAGCGATTCCATCTTTTATAGAACTTTTCCAGCCCTATTTCCGCCAAATTGCCGTGGGCCTGGGCGTTTTCCAGCACCAGATATAGCATATAAGTAACTTTGCCCACATAGCGGGTAAGTCTTATAGGGGGTTTGCCCGCTTTTACAGCGTTAAAATCCTCCTGCCGGTGGGTGCGCTTTATATACCTAACGTCTATAACACCGGGTTGGGTAAGATAAAACTCGGCAACCTCTTTCATAAGGGCTTCGATTTCTTCCTGCTTTTCTGTTTTGGCCTCGTATATGCAAATTTCGTTGAACATTGAATACCCCCCTTCTTGCTTAATAATAACCTATAATTTAACTTGTTTCAAGTAAAAATCATCCCCCTGCCGGGCTTGCGCTTGTTTTGTGCCCCGTTTATAATTAATATAATATTAAAATTCGGAGGAACAACTATGCGCGATGCCCGTTATATTAAAAATATGGTTCTTACGGCCCTTTTTATCGCATCGGGGCTGTTGCTGCCCTCCTTCTTCCATTTTGTGGGCGCCGGCGCGGCCTTTTTGCCCCTGCACCTGCCGGTGTTAGTTTGCGGCCTGGTGTGCGGCTGGCAATGGGGGCTGCTGGCCGGCCTTACCCTGCCTTTGCTTTCCTCCCTTACCACGGGTATGCCGCCACTTTATCCCGTGGCCTGCGCCATGACCTTCGAGCTGGCTGCCTATGGCTTTTTTACCGGCTGGCTGCTGCCCCGTTTTTCGGCGCGGCGGGCCGGGTTCTATACATCTCTTATAGCCGCCATGCTGGGGGGCCGCCTGGTAAGCGGCGCGGCGCAGGTGGTGTTGTTCGGCTTGGCCGGGCTGCCTTTCGGCTGGCGGATATTCGTAGTAGGCGCCTTCGTCACCGCGCTCCCCGGCATACTGCTTCAGCTGTTACTTGTACCGCCCTTAGCAATGGCCATAAACAGGCTGCTGGCTTACCGGGCGGCCCCTATAAACGGAGAGCTTTGATATGGATAAACGGGAATATACGGCAAAAACACGGGAATATTTCGATGCTCTGGCCCCTACCTGGGATGATATAAGCATACATAACGAAAGCAAGCTGCGTTTGATAACGGGGCTGGCGTCTTTTGAGCCGGGCGACCGCCTGTTGGATATAGGCTGCGGTACCGGCGTGATGATAGGGCCGCTTTTGGCCAAAGAGCCACGGGAACTTACTGCGCTGGATCTTTCCCCCTGCATGATAGAGCTGGCCGCGCAAAAGTACCGGGACGCGCGCCTAAGGCTGCTTAATAAAGATTTTTTTGCGCTAAAGGAAACCGGTTTCGATCTGGCACTGTTTTATTCCGTTTACCCCCATTTTCCCGATAAGGAGGAGCTGGCGCGGCATACGGCGCGCTGTCTGGTTCGTGGCGGACGATTTATGGTGGCGCACAGCGAAAGCAAGGATATCATAAACAGCAGGCATAAAGGCGGCGCGGCAGCGCTTTCCGAGCCGCTGAGAGCGGCGGAAACGGAGGCAAAAACCTGGCGGGAGTATTTTGATATAGACATACTTATAGATACGAAGCAGCTATATATAGTTTCCGGCCTGCGCAAATAAAAAGCGCAGGTTTTTATATGAAAACATAATTTGCATTATATTCGGATAATTTGTGACACATAGCAATTCTTGACCGGCATACCTTTTTGTTGTATAATATGTTATCACTGTAAAGTAGGTGTATGTTATGACGATGCGAATAAAAGCCGCTCTGGTGATCATGGCTATCGTTTTCGCCTTTACCGCATCATGTTTTCTGTTAAGCCTTTTTTTTACAAGGTACAATATGACCGCGGCTATGGAGCAGGAGATATCTCTGGCGATGGATATTGCCGACACCGTGGTTTCAACAAAGATAAGCCTGCTTAAATCGAACGGCGAGACACTGGCCGAGCGGCTTAAGGCCGTGCCGGACGCAAAAATGCAAGAGGTAATGGCCGCGCAGCTGGAGGAGTTTACGGATTTTTTCGCACTTACGGTTTTTGATAAAAACGGCGTTATAGCAAGTAAGGGCACGCCCATTACCACCGCCGATATGCTGGAGGAAAGAGAGTATATACAAATAGCTTACGAGGGCGATATAGTTCTTTCTTCCACGCTCTACGACGACGAGACCTTAGAGTTTATCATGTATGTCTTTGTGCCTATGGATTCCGGCAGGATATTGGGGGCTACCATACCCGGTCTGTTCTTTTCCGATTTGCTTTCGGAGTACAGGTTGTGGCAGACCGGTAATATCTTTATGACCGATGCGGAGGGCACCTTTCTTGCCAATTACCGCCCTTATTTGGTTTTGGAAAAGCATAATTTTATAGAGGACGCCAAAACCGACCCGGAGCTAAAAACGGCGGGCGAGTTTTACAGGGAAATGATCTCCAAGGATAACGGCTCCGGTAAATATTTCTTTGGGGGAGAGGAACGCCTTTGCGTTTACAAGCGCATAACCGGCTCCGTAACAGGCTGGTATATAGGGGTGGCGGCTCCGCTTAACGAAGGCCCGCAGAAAAATATCCGCCGCGGCTTGCTGCTGGCTTCCCTGCTTTTTCTGGCCGTAGGTATTATAGTTTCCGTATTCGTTTCCGCTGTTGCCATAAAGCCCTTTAAAACAATACAGGCCCAGGCCGCGCAAATACATGGCGAACACGAGCGCGCAAGGCTGCTGCTGGATGCCACTCCCCTGGCCTGCCGCCTGTGGGATAAGGATTATAAAATATTCGATTATAACGAGGAATCCCTAAAGCTTTTTAACCTGAAGGACGGACAAGAGTTTGTGGATCGTTATTATGACCTCTCCCCGGAGTATCAGCCGGACGGACAGTCCACCCGCGAAAAGACCGTTAAAATGCTTAATAAAGCCTTTAAAGAAGGCAGATGTGTCTTTGAATGGATGAACCAGACCTTAGACGGCACACCAATACCCACGGAGGTCACGCTGGTACGCGTTCCTTACGGCAACGATCATGCCGTGGCGGGTTACAGCCGCGACCTGCGGGAACAAAAACAAATGATGGGGGAACTGGAGCGGCGGGATTATCTTATGAATATAATCAACGACGCCGCCGGCATACTGCTGCGTTCGGAAATCGACGCCTTTGCCGAAGATCTGCATAGTTGCATGGGCGTTATCGCGGAAGCTTTGGGTATGGATCGCATATCCATCTGGAAAAACTATCGGGAGGATGGCCTGCTTTATTACAGTCAGGCATTTGAGTGGGGCGCCGGCCTGGAATCGCATAAAAACAAAGCCGGAGCATATAACAAATATTCCAGCGTAAAAGAACCCAGATGTTATAGCAAGGTAGTGCCAAGCTGGGAAGAAACGCTTTCTAAGGGCATTAATATTAACCGCCTGTTG
>WRIA01000118.1 GCA_009782975.1 Clostridiales bacterium | reverse complement strand
CAATCCTCCGTTACCGCCTGGGCGGCGGATAACTCGTATTCCCGCCACAGCCATTCCCGGCTAACGCCGCTTTCTATATGCTGCCAGGGCAGCGGTTCATCCTTGCCATATTCGCGGCAGGCAAACTCTTCCGGTGTCAAGCCGTTTTCGGCAAAGGCCTCCAGCCAGAGCAGTGGCTTAAAATGCTCTGTCCATCCGTCGGCATAACAACCCTTTTGCCAGGCGCTATACAATACCGCGCCCAGCCGACGGTCTCCCCTGGCCAGCGCCGCCTCCAGCAGGCTGCCCTCCACATCGTGATAACGCAAACTTACCTGCTTTAAGGGGCGTATAAGCCCCAGTAAATAGCGCTGCTTGGCCCGTAACATCTCCGCGCTCTCCTGTCCGTGCCACTGAAAGGGCGTATGGGCTTTTGGTACGAAGGAGGCCACGCCCAAGGAGATCGAAAGCGGTTTTTTTACATAAGACGGCTTATGTCCGCGGTACAGCGCTGCTATATCCTTGCACAATGCGGCGATGGCCGCTATATCTTCCATGGTCTCATAGGGCAGGCCTATTATAAAATAGAGCTTTACCGTGGTGTATCCCTGGGCAAAGGCCGCGGTTAAGGCGGCTATTATATCCTCCTCCCGCACCCCCTTGTTGATGATATCCCGCAGGCGCTGACTACCCGCTTCCGGCGCAAAGGTCAGGCCGCTTTTGCGCACCTTGCCCGCGGCAGCGGCCAAGGCCACGGAAAAAGCATCCACACGCAGGGAAGGCAAAGAAAGACCCACGCCGCAGCCGCCATGCCGGGCGGCCAACACGCTCATCAAAGGGCCGATTTGGGAATAATCGGCGGAGGAAAGGGATATAAGCCCGATATCCTCGTAGCCGCTGTTGGCCGAGAGCGCGGCGGCCTGCGCAAGCAGCATATCCGGCTGCTTTTCCCGCACCGGACGGTAGATGATCCCGGCCTGGCAAAAGCGGCAGCCGCGCCCGCAACCGCGCATCAGTTCCAGCATGATACGGTCGTGTACCACCTGTGTATGGGGCAAAATGGGCGCGGCGGGAAAGGGCGCGGTATCTATCTCTTTAAGCAGGGATTTTTGTACGCGCTCCGGCGCCCCGGCTTGTGCCTTAAGCCCGGCAAAATGGCCAGCTTTGTCATATGCCGCCTGGTAAAAAGCAGGCGCGTACAGGCCGGGCAATTTAACGGCCTCGCGCAGAAGCTCCCGCTTGCTTAAGTTTTGCTCCCTGCCCAGGGTAACCAGGCGTAGCAATGCCGGCAGCTGCTCCTCGCTTTCCCCAAGGCAAAACAGGTCTATAAAATCGGCCAAAGGCTCCGGGTTAAAGGCGCAGGGACCGCCCGCTATCACAAGCGGCCCGGCAACGCGGTCGGCGGCTTTTAGGGGCAGCCGCGCCAAATTAAGCATATCCAGCACATTGGTATAGGAAAGCTCGTATTGCAGGGTAAAACCCAGCACGTCGAAATCGGCCAAAGGGCGCCCGCTTTCCAGTGCTGTAAGGGATCCGCCGTTTTCCAGCAAAAGCCGCCGCATATCCTCCATAGGGGCAAAGCAGCGCTCACACAGCAGGCCATCCTCCCTGTTCACCGCCTCGTAAAGCAGGCGCAAACCAAGGTGCGACATGCCTATCTCGTAGGTATCAGGGAAACAAAAGGCCATTTTTGCCCCGGCTTTGGCCCAATCCTTTACTATGCTGTTGTATTCGCCGCCGATATACTGGGCAGGACGCTGAATTTCGGCCAGCCGGGCATTATCCATATATCCCCCGAAAAATATCCATAATAATTCCGATTATAATATTTCGCTAAATATCCGATCTATTCCTGCCAAGACCGTAACAAAGAGCTTTGAACAGTTGCCCGCCTGCGCAAAGTATGCTACAATGTACACATAGCAGTTTAGCAAAACTATTTAGGAGGTATTTGTTATGAGTACAAGGGCAGAACTTAAAAGCAGGGCCAAAGAGCAGCTAAAGGGGAATATCGGCATCGTGTTTCTATGCGCTTTAGTTATTTTTGCCATAAGTCTGGGGGTTAATCTGGCGTTATTTTGGGCGCCCTCTATCGCCTCTATAGCAGATTTTTTAATTACGCCCGCCTTTATACTTAGCATAACCATGATATTTCTGGCGCTTACAAGGGGTATACGGCCCAGGGTGGCGGATGTATTCAAAGGCTTTGGTATGTTCGGCAAGGCGCTGTTGCTTCAGTTGCTTATGACATTTTTTCTGTTTATGTGGTCGTTGATAGCGCTTATACCCATGGCTATAATGTTGACACAATTCTTTTCTTATTCTTTTGATATGATAATTCATAACGGGGCGTTTACGGAAGAACTATATTTATTGCAGGATATGATGTATATACGGCAACTATTGGCTATAATCCTGGTAACATCGCTGGCCATGATACCGATGTATATAAAGTATTTTTCTTACTCTATGTCTTACTATGTTTTGGCGGAAAACCCCTGCATAAATGCTATAGGCTCCCTTAATGAAAGCAAAAGGATAATGAAGGGGCATAAGATGAGGCTTTTTGTGCTTTATCTTTCCTTTATTTGGTGGTGGCTGTTGGGCATTGTAACCTGCGGCATAGCTTTTATATATGTTATTCCCTATGTGGAAATGACCGTGACGAATTTTTATCTTGATATACGGCAAAAGCCGGAGGAAGAACAGCTTGAAGCGGCGGAAACGGAAGCGGAAGTTGAGCCTGTATAGGTTTTGGCAAAGGAGCCGTTATGTCTGAAGAGTCTTTAAAACGTGTGCAGCGCCTGAAAGAGCACTTACTGAACACCCGGCCTGAGATGGATCTGGAAAATGCCCGTTTGCTAACGGAAGGTTTTCGCGAGGCCGAGGGTCTGCCCTTGATACTGCGCAAGGCCGTGGCGATACGCAAGCAATGCGTGGAAAAAACTATCTTCATCGGCGAGGACGAACTGATAGTGGGCAATTCCGGCAGCAAGCTGCGGGGCGGTATCCTGTGCGCCGATTCCTGCTGGAGCGTGCTGGATGCGGAGTTGGAAACCATCGGCAACCGCCCTTACGACCCGTTTTATCTGCTGCCGGAAGACAAAGAGCTTTTTAAGCGGGAAATAAAGCCCTACTGGCAGGGCCGTTCCAACTACGAGCAGTGGTTGCGCCGGATACCGCCCGCTACCCGCCTGCTGCGGGACAACGGGGCAATTTATATCGACCGCAAGGCGGTGCGCGGCTTTGGAGAGACCACCGCCGGTTACGCATGGCTGTTAACGGCCGGTTTGCAGGGTATAACCGCCGTCATAGAGGAGCGCCGCTCCCGCCTTGATCTTACCCGCCCCGGCGATCTGGAGCGGGATAATTTCCTTACAGCCCTGCTTACCGTGGGAGTTATGCGGGGCAACGAAGGTTATTTCCTGGTTACCCTGCTTATGTCCATTGGTCTGGGAGCAGCGGCAGGCCTGCTGAACGGCGCAGGGGTTGCCCTTATCGGCCTTCCTCCGATGATTGTTACGATGTGTGTGGCAAACGTTTTTAACCGGCTTCAGTATGTTCTTACCGAAGGAAAACCTTCCGGTACGGCAAGCCGCTGGTTTGTCAGAAGTATGACCTACCGCTTTGGCAGCGTTTTTCCTTCCAGTGCATTTTACGGAATAGCAATTTTTGCCCTGGTGTTCTTTA
>WRIA01000117.1 GCA_009782975.1 Clostridiales bacterium | reverse complement strand
CAAAATGGGTAAAAAATAATACTTCGGACAGGGCGGCGGACAGATAAATACTATCCGCCGCCCTGTCCATTTATCGGTCAATGCCCTGCGCCCTGCGCGGTTGCCGTTCCTGTGCGTCCTCACGCATGATATTCTCCGCGCCCTTGCGTAACTGCTCCACGCTCCGCACTTCGTCCTGTAAGGCGTAATAACGCTCACAGGCGGCGTATTTGGCGGCTGTAAGGCTCTGCTGTTCCTTGCGCCAGTCCCTTAATAGGCGGCGGGTCGGTTCTGCCGTTCATAACGGCGTTGGGGTATTCCCCCGCGTCCTTGAACGCTTCGATTTCCGCGCTGTGCAGGGCGCAGCACGGCAGACGCGATAGCGGCTGTATTCCTTTGCCCGCTCCAACTTTTATAGAACAAAAGCGCCATACACGCTATCCCCTACAAAAAAGGCACCATATACACATAGTATATAGTGCCTTTTTTTAATAGAATTATATTATGCGCCGCGCCTGCCCGTCAGGCGGCGGCCATATCCCGGCGCTTGGCGCGTATGGTATGGGTTATAAGCACCAAAGCCACCAGCCCCACACCAACAAGGTCCGTAATACCGTTGGGATCGACCAGCAAAAGGCCGCCCACCAGCGCCATTACGCGCTCCCACCAATGCAGCTTGCCGGATATAAAGCCGGTAAGGGCCGCCGCCACGCCTGCCACACCGGCCACGGCGGTCAGGGATACCTGTATCATAGAGATAGCGCTGGGATAGATGGAATAATAAAGGGGGCTGGCCGGGTCGGCCAGAGGGCTTAAAAACAGCATATGGGGGCTCATTACAAATATATAGGGCACTATAAAGGCCGCCACCCCAAGGCGGCTGGCTGTTACTCCTGTTCGCATAGGGTCGCTTTTGGCTATGGCCGAACCGGCGTAGGCAGCCAGGGCTACCGGCGGCGTTATATCGGCTATGATACCGAAATAGAACACAAACAGATGCGCGGCCAGCAAAGGTACGCCCATCTGCACCACAATGGGGGCTGTAACGGTGGCCATTATCACATAATTTGCCGTGGTAGGCACGCCCATGCCCAGCATTATGGAAGCTATCATGCAAAAGAACAGCGCCGACAGCAAGCGGAAGAAGGGAGAGGATATGCCCGCGGCCATTTTTTGTAATGCCGAGGCAAAGGTAAGCCCCAGGCCGGTCATGGTTACCACGCCCACTATCAACCCGGCCATACCGCAGGCCACCGCCACGCCTATGCTGTTGCGCCCGCCGTTTTCCAGCGCCTCCAGAAAGGTCTTAGGAGTAAGGCGCGTATCCTTGCGGAACATACTTACCCCAATGGCTACCAATATGGCGTAAAGCGCCGAGCGGGTTATGGTGTAACCGGCGGAAAGGAAGAACACTATGGCCACTATTGCCAGTAGCAGTTGCCCTTTTTCCCGCATCATACGGCCAAATTTAGGTATCTCCGCCGAGGGCAGGCCCTTTAAGCCCAGCTTTTTGGCTTCGAAATGCACCGCAATAAAGATGCCGGTAAAATACAGCGCGGCGGGTATGGCAGCGGCCAATATGATACGGGCGTAGGATATGCCCGTTATCTCCGCCATCAAAAAGGCGGCCGCGCCCATAACAGGGGGCATAAGCTGCCCGCCGGTGGAGGCGGCGGCCTCCACCGCTCCGGCAAAATGAGGCTTGTAACCCATGCGCTTCATCATGGGGATGGTAAAGGAGCCGGTGCCTACCGTATTAGCCACCGAACTGCCGGAAATGGTGCCCTGCAAGGCGGAGGAGATAACTGCCACCTTGGCCGGGCCGCCCACCGCTTTACCCGCTATGGCGTTGGCTATATCGATAAAAAAGGCGCCTATGCCGGTCTTTTCCAAAAAGGCGCCGAACAGTATAAAGATGAAGATAAAGGTAGAGCAAACGTTAATAGGCGTGCCTATAACGCCTTCCGTGGTATAGAACAGAAAGTTGAAGATACGGTTTAAGGAATAACCGGCGTGCCCGAAATCCCCGGGGATGAACTTGCCGAAGTAAGCGTAGCATAAAAACAGGCTTACCGCCACTATAAGCGGAATACCCACCACGCGGCGGCAACACTCGAACAGTATGGCTATACCTATTATAGCCACCACCATATCCGTAGTGGTATAAAGGCCCATTTGCCCCACAATAGTGCGGAAGTTGATAACATAATATAAAAAGGCCGCCATGCCAATAAGGGCCAAAAATATGTCGTACCAGGGCACATAGTTTTGGCGGGCGGTATCGCCCTTGCGCGCCGGGTAAAGCATAAAAGCAAAGAATATTATCAACGCCACAAAAGAAGCGCGGTGTACCTGGGCGGGCAAATGGATAAAGGTATTGATGGCTATCATATAAAAAGTAAGGGCTATGCACAGCCAGCGTACTATCTCCTTGGGAACGCCCTTGTAAACGCGCGTGTTGGATTCCTTATCGTACTGCGCCATTATGCGCTGTACTTCTTCCTCGCTAACGGTGTGTTCGTCTATCACGCCGACGACCGTGTTTTGGGCCTGATCCGTTCCTTCTGTTGCCGAAGGGGGATCCTGCGCCGGTTGCTCCTGGGGTATCTCCTGCCGGGTCTCGTCTTGCGTCATAAGGCTACCTCCCTTGTAGTGTGTTTTGCCGGAGCGGGATATATACGCAAAGCCGGCAATATTCGCGGATAAACAATAACGGAAAACAGTATAGGCTCTCCCGGCGCATCCAGGGTATTAAGGGGTATATCCCGCCCCTGCCAATGCAGGGTATGAGAAGCCGAGCGGCCTACATTATAAACAAGGCGGGGCATAGGGCGCTTAAAGCCCTCTATTATAATGGCGCCGCCCTCCTCAAAGCGCATGGTCTGCCCTTGCTCCGGCCCGCCGGGCATACCGGCCCCAAAGGTATAATAGCGCAGCGCCTGCAATAGTATTTGCCCGTTTGCTATGGTGTAATACTCCGTTACCGGGCTTTTGTTTACGGAATGAGTAAAGGATACCGCAAATTCGCTGCCTAAGGCGGCTGGTTCGCAGAACAGCACGCGACCGCTTTGCTCGTTGGTAAGCAGCAGATACTGCCCCTTCAGGCTGTATGCCGTTAAAGCGGCCGCGGCAAGCGCGGCCAAAGCCACGCTTGCCGCAAGCAGCCGCCGGTGTTTCAACAGGGTAGCCTTTAAGCAGCCCATATACTAAGGCTTACAGTACGCCCAGTTCCGTAAAATACTTTTTAGCGCCCGGGTGGAAATCGACGCTTACGCCCTGCACCGCATAGGCCGGGTCTATAAAGGCGCCCTTGGCGTGGGCCGTGGTTATGCTGTCTTTGCTCTCTATAATGGCCTTAACTATGTCGTAAGCTACCTGATCCTCCATATCCGGGTTGGCTATAAGGGTGGCCTGCACCGCTACCGTGTTCACATCCGCAGAAAGGAAGCTGTAATCCTCCTTGGTTACAGTTACTTTGGCGTAGAAGGGGTATTTGGCTATCAGGCCGGCTATCTTGTCGTCGTCGATGTTGATAACGCGGATATCCCTGGAAGTAGCAAGTTCCAGCACGGCCGTATTGGGCACGCCGGAGGTGGCAAAGAAGCCGTCTATGCTTTTATCCTTCATAGCGTCGGCGGAAGGCCCAAAGCCCAGGTGCTGGGCATTAAGATCGTCTATGGTAAGCCCGTA
>WRIA01000116.1 GCA_009782975.1 Clostridiales bacterium | reverse complement strand
GTGATGTTCTCCCGGCTGCTTACAAAGAGCATGAATGAATCCGCCAATTACTATAAGAGCGAGTATTACCCCGATGTAGTGTCTGGAAAATGGTACGCGAACCAGGTTTGTTATATGCACTCCCTGGGCGTGCTGGCGGATTATTGCCGCGACGGCAATTTCAGGCCGGATATTCCTGTTACCCGCGCCGAATTTGCCACGCTGGCCGCGCATTTCGATAATATTACCCTCACCAACACCAACAATTTCACGGATGTTCCGGCCGATCACTGGGCGGTTAAGTACATCAACTCCGCGGCGGCCAAGGGCTGGATAATAGGAAACCCCGACGGCACATTTAAGCCGGAAGCCAACATCACCCGCGCGGAAGTAGTAACGCTGGTGAACCGTATGCTGGAAAGAACAGCCGACAGCGCCTATCTTGCCGCCAACCAAAGCTCTCTGCCCCGCGTCTATACAGACCTTGCTACCGGGTTCTGGGGGTATCTGGCTATAATGGAAGCCTCCACGGGCCACGATTATACCAAAGACGGCAGCGGCGAACACTGGACGGCGGTTTACGAATAAAAAACGCCTTAAACCGCCACCCAAACAAACGATTTACCGTCAACCGAGCGCAGCGTGGCGATCCAGAAAACACCCCCAAAACCCCTGGATTGCTTCGCTTCGCTCAGAATGACGAATGGGCAAAACCCCTGGATTGCTTCGTCACCAGAGGCAAAGCCAAAATCTACGATTTTTAGCTTTGCCTACGTGCATACCAGTGGTTTTGTTTTTGCAAAACCCTGGAAGGCTCCGTTCCTCGGTTGACGGATAGTTACAAAAATGGTTTCGCCTTCGGGCGCTACCCCGAAAAGAGTTACAAAAATGGTTTCGCCTTCGGGCGCTACCCCGAAAAGAGTTACAAAAATGGTTTCGCCTTCGGGCGCTACCCCGAAATAAGTTACAAAAATGGTTTCGCCTTCGGACGCTACCCCGAAAAGAGTTACAAAAATAGTTTCGCCTTCGGGCGCTACCCCAAAAAGAGTTACAAAAATACTTTCTCAACATTGAGAAACCTTAAAACCTCCGAAAAAAATACTTTCTCAACATTGAGAAACCATAAAATCTCCGGAAAAAATACTTTCTCAACATTGAGAAACCATAAAATCTCCGGAAAAAATACTTTCTCAACATTGAGAAACCATAAAATCTTCGGGAAAAATACTTTCTCAACATTAAGAAACGCTAAAATATCCAAAAAAAATACTTTCTTAACATTAAGAAAGCGCAAAAACACTCAGCGGCAAGGCATTTGTAGTCTTTAGAACCATAAACAGACCGCGGGCGGGCCAAAAATCGCCCAAAAAATAAGGACGGCAGGTATTATTCTACCTGCCGTCCTTTTGCACAAGCTGTTCTATGGCCTGCCGGAACACCTCTTTGGCCATTTCCTTACGCACCGGGCCGTTTACCCTGGTATCTTTAAAGGGAGCGATTATCTTGGGTATATCGCCAAGCGTTTCTTCCGCCAGCTCCCTTAGTTTTGCTGCCGGTTTGCCCTG
Organism: Clostridiales bacterium; assembly: GCA_009782975.1. The sequence goes on along the minus strand of WRIA01000116.1, from coordinate 2,163 downwards.
CCATTTTGCCGTATCCGGCGCCGATGGCATAACACCGGCGGCGCCGAACACCACCCGGCTATCCGCTATAAGGCCATCGGCCTCTTTTAGCCATACGGCGCAGCTTACAAGGGGAAAATCGAAGGAACCGCGGATAGTTTTGCGCACATAAACGCTGCTTTCCCCTTTGTTTAAGGCAGGCAGGCGGATATCCGTCAGCACCTCGTTATAAAGCAGGCTTTTTTGCCCGGCTTTAAGATAAAGCGCGGTAAGGGGCAATTCCCGCCGTCCGTCCGTCCCTTCTATGATTACGGCCGCGCCGTAAGCCATCAATACCGGCGCGATATCCGACTGAAAAAGCGCCACACATTCCCTGCTGTTCTTATACTGAAAGCATTGCCCGCCGCCCCGTTTAAAGCAAAGGTTAACATCCGACCAGAAAACGGCATTGTTAAAATAGATACAGCGGTTTTCCTGCATAAGATTGCCGCCCAAAGTGGCCTGATTTCGTATCTGGGGGGAAGCCGCCGAAGAAGCCGCTTGCTTCAGCGCGGTATAAGCGTTAAGTTCGCCGCTTTCGCAAACATCCGCCAAACAGTTCAGCGCGCCAATAACTATAGAACCGTCCGTGTCTTTTTTTATGTCGCGCAGCCCGTCAACGCCGCCTATATAGCAAAGCAAGGAATGCTTTTCCAGCTTTTGATTTATGCGCGGCATAAGATCCGTACCACCGGCCAGTAGTTTGGCTTGGGGGTTTTTGCTTAAAAAATCTATAGCTTCTTTCAGATTTTTTGCTCTGTGAACTATCATACCGGGCCATCCTTTCCCAGACGTTCGGCGGCCAGGGCCACTGCCTGCAAAATTTGTTCGTATCCGGTACAGCGGCAGATATTGCCGGACATCGCGTTTTTGATGCAGGATTCGTCCGGGCGGGCGGTTTTATCCAGCAAAGCTTTGGTGGACATCACCATGCCCGGTGTGCAGTAACCGCATTGAACAGCTCCGGCATCCAGATAAGCTTCCTGTATAGGGTGGAGTGTGTCGCCGTCGGAAAGGCTTTCTATTGTCTGTACCTTCTTGCCGTAAGCCTGCAAAGCAAGGGTGATACAGGAATAAACGGCGCGGCCCTCCAGCAACACGGTGCAGGAGCCGCATTCCCCGGCGCCGCAGGCTTTTTTGGTGCCGGTCAAAAGCCTGCGCTGGCGCAGATAATCTATAAGCAGCATATCCGAGGGAATAATATCTTTGTATAACCGGCCGTTTACAGAGATTTTTAATTCTGTCATATGTTGCTCCATGGCTATCCTCCGTTTTCGTTTTGTATCCGCTCCGCTCTTTTTTTATATACTTCCCCGGGAGTAACAGGAGCGTGGTAGAAGCGCGATCCGGTGGCGTCGAAAAGAGCGTTTGCCACCGCCGGCGCTACGGCTATTATTGGCGGTTCCGCTATACATTTTGCGCCGTATGGGCCGTAAGGATCTATGGTCTCCACAAAGCAGCCCACTATTTCCGGCATTTCCAGGCAGGTAGGCGGTTTGTATTCCAAAATAGTGTTGGCCTGATATACGCCTTCTTCATTTATGGATAAGCTTTCCATGGTTACGGCGGCCAATGCCTGCATTCCCCCGCCATAAACTTGCCCCAAAGCCATTTGGCTGTTGATGACCTTGCCTATGTCGTGTACGGAAACTATTTTATCCACGGTATAACTGCCGTCTTTGCTAACCGTAACCTCGGCCATCTGAACGCCGAAGGGATAAGCGGGGGCCAAATTACCGTAACCGGTCCTGTCGCCCAGGTCTGTATGGGGCTCGAATACCCCCACGCCCACAAAGGCCAAACCGTTACGGGCATAGCAGGCTTTGGAGGCGGCTTCGTCCAAAGACATCAAAAGATGACCGGAGTATTCGGCGTAAACGGCGCCATTTTTTATTACAACAGGCCCGCTGCCCAGTTGTTCACGCAGGGCGTCTGTTAATTGCTTTTTAAGATCCTTGCAGGCATACAGCACGGCATTGCCCAGATTACTGGTAAGCTTGCTGCCGTTAGTGCCTGTGGAAAAGGGCGTTAAGGCTGTGTCGCCCATCACCACGTCAACAGATTGCGGGCTTACGCCCAGTTCTTCGCCCACTATCTGCGCGCAGACGGTGTTCATGCCCTGGCCTATCTCGCTTTCGCCTATAA
>WRIA01000115.1 GCA_009782975.1 Clostridiales bacterium | reverse complement strand
GGGAGGGGGGGGGGCGCCGCCTTTGGGCGGGGCCGGTGGCCGCCGCCGCCGTAATACTGCCCAAGGGTTGCTTTATCCCCGGCTTGAATGATTCCAAAAAGCTTACAAAAGCCGCGCGGGAGCGCATGGAGCCTTTAATAAAAGAGCAGGCCTTAAGCTGGTCTGTAGCTTATGTAAGCCACATAGTTATCGACAAGATAAACATACTGGAGGCCAGCCGGCTTGCTATGATGAAGGCGCTGGCCCGTTTGAAGATCACACCGCAGTATCTGTTGACCGACGCGCTACCTTTGCCCGCGGATATCCCTCAGAACAATATCGTGCATGGGGACAGCCTTAGCGTAAGCATCGCCGCGGCCAGCGTATTGGCTAAGAATCACCGCGACCGTATCATGGTGAAACTGGCCGACAGCTACCCCGGCTATGGTTTTGAGCGGCATAAGGGATACCCTACCGAGGAACATAGGCGGATCATCGCAAAAAAGGGGCTTACTCCCGTACACAGGCGCAGCTTTCGCGGCTGTTCCAATATCTTAAACAGGGGGGATGATTTTGAAGGATATAGTGAAAACTGATCTTGAGCTGTGCGTAGGTTGCAAAAGATGCGAGGGAGAATGCCCGGTAATAATGGCCAACATAATCTATCAGGACGAAGAGGGCAATACTAAAGTAAAGGTCGATCATACGGTTTGCATAGCCTGCGGCCGGTGTATTTCCGTGTGCAGACCAAAGGCCAGATATTTTGATACCATAGAATAGGAGACTTGCCATGCACAGCAGAGCTATAGGCGCGGATGGGGAAGCGCGGGCGGCGGCTTACCTGCAAAGCCTGGGTTACAGCATTGTAAGGCGCAATTATCACAGCCGTACCGCGGAACTGGATATAATAGCCCGGCGGGATGACTGCCTTTTTTTCGTGGAGGTGAAAATGCAGCGCCAAAACGTCTATGGCGGTGCCGCCGCCCATGTTACCCGCGCCAAGCGCTACAAAATAGCCAGGGCGGCCGAGCGCTATTTATTCGAAAGCGGCTGGAAAGGCCCGTGCGGATTTTTGGTGGTAGCCATAGACGGGGATAGGGTAGAGGTCATAGAGGATTTTTTACGATAGTTTACAGATAATATAAATTTAGCTATTGATTGTCAGGACTGTTATATGCTACAATGCTAGCAGAACAAATGTACGCAAGGAGACTTTATGGATAAATTCGATCTGGTAAGCGATTACGCGCCCACCGGCGACCAGCCCCAGGCCATAGCGGAGCTTACGGAAGGCATAGAACGGGGGCTTAGGCATCAGGTGTTGCTGGGTGTAACGGGCAGCGGTAAGACCTTTACCATGGCCAATGTGGCGGCCAACCTTAACCGGCCAACCTTGATAATAGCCCATAACAAAACCCTGGCCGCCCAGCTTTTCGGCGAGTTCAAGGAATTCTTCCCCAACAACGCTGTGGAGTATTTTGTCAGCTACTACGATTATTATCAGCCGGAGGCCTATATAGCGTCCAGCGATACTTATATCGCCAAGGACGCCTCCGTAAACGATGAGATAGAAAAGCTTCGCCATGCCGCCACCACCTCGCTTTTGCAACGGCGGGATGTGCTGATAGTGGCCAGCGTTTCCGCCATCTACGGCTTGGGCGACCCGGCGGATTATCTGGATATGAGCCTGCAAATAAGTCAGGGGCAAGCCATCGGTAGAGACGCTATGCTGCGCCAGTTGGTCAATATGCAGTACAGCCGCAACGAGATGGATTTTCACCGCGGCACCTTCCGCGTACATGGGGAGGTCATAGATATTTTCCCTGCCGCTTCCTCCGGGCGGGCCCTGCGGGTGGAGCTGTTCGGCGACGAGGTGGAGCGCCTGCGGGAAATAGATACCCTTACCGGGGAGGTGCTGGCCAGCCCCCAGCGTATTGCCGTCTTTCCGGCCAGCCATTATGTTACCAAGGCGGAGAAAATGCTTAACGCCTTATCCTTGATACGCGGGGAATTGGCGGAAAACCTGGTAAGGATGCGCCGGGAAAACAAGCTTTTGGAAGCGCAGCGCCTGGAGCAGCGCACAAATTTCGATTTGGAGATGCTTACGGAATTGGGCTATTGCAGCGGCATAGAAAACTACAGCCGCCACCTTACCAGCCGCGCCACAGGGGAACCCCCATACACGTTGCTGGATTACTTCCCTGAAGATTTTGTTATAATGATAGACGAATCCCATGTTACGGTGCCGCAGATACGCGGTATGTACGAGGGCGACAAAAACCGCAAGGAGGAGCTTATAAAATACGGCTTCCGCCTGCCCTCCGCCAAGGATAACCGGCCCTTGAATTTTGCGGAGTTCGAGGAGCGGGCCCACAGGCTTATCTATGTTTCCGCCACCCCCGGCCCTTACGAGCTGGAGCGGCGGCAGCGCCTGGTGGAACAGGTGGTGCGCCCCACGGGCCTGGTGGATCCGGTAATAGAGGTGCGCCCGGTAAAGGGGCAGATAGACGATCTGCTGGCCGAGATACGCCGCCGCGTGGCGGATAAAGAAAGGGTACTGGTGACCACACTTACCAAGCGCATGGCCGAGGATCTTACGGAGTATCTGCGCCAGGCGGGGGTAGAGGTACGCTATCTGCATTCGGATATCAAGACACTGGAGCGCATGGGCATAATACGCGACCTGCGCCTGGGCGTGTTCGACGTTTTGGTGGGCATAAACCTGTTGCGGGAGGGGCTGGATCTGCCCGAAGTCACGCTGGTAGCCATCCTGGACGCGGATAAGGAGGGCTTTTTGCGCTCCGAGCGCCCGCTGATACAGACCATAGGCCGGGCGGCCCGTAATGTAAAGGGCCGTGTGATAATGTACGCAGACAGGATGACCGACAGTATGACCGCGGCCATCGGCGAAACAGACCGCCGCCGTGCCAAGCAGTTGGAATATAACCGGGCCAATGGCATAGTGCCCAAAACTATAGTTAAAGAGGTTCGGGATGTTATCTCCGCGGTGCTGCCCGCAAAGGAGCGCGGCACGGATACCCGCCTTAAGCCGCCGCAAAACATGAGCCGCCAGGAGCGGGAAAAGTTGCTGCGCGCCCTGGAAAAAGAGATGAAGGAAGCAGCGCGGCGGCTGGAATTTGAGGAAGCCGCCCAGTTGCGGGACGCCATAATGGAGATACGGGCGGAAGCGCGGGGATAGAGGATAGAAGATAGAGGATAGAATAGGTTGCTACGCAGCCTAAACGTTGATAGTGGAGAGTGTTGCGTTGAAACCAAAATAGGCCAGAACCGTATGGACAACCCTTGCGTTTGTTCTGATTGCGATCGCACCACCATAGACAGAGGTCTGCACGTGACACCATATATGGTGTCACACGAAATACAATGAATTTTGGGGATGGAAATGAACGCGTATTTGATCTATGTGATTTATCTCGTTGTAATAAACCTACTAGCCGTTATCCTAGTTGTTCTTGATAAAAATGCTGCATGTAAACATGCTTGGCGCATAAAAGAACGTACTTTGCTCATTGTTTCCGTGCTTGGCGGTTCGGCAGTAATGCTGTTAACGCTGCTCGCCATTCGTCACAAAACCCGCCACGCTAAGTTTATGGCTGGCATACCTTTGATCATTCTGCTTCAAGCTGCGATCCTTGTGTTTGTGTTCAATCAGAGTTTGTCGGTCAGTCATTACAGCGTGGAAACTGATAAAATAAACGGGCAAATCAAACTGGCCCTTGT
>WRIA01000114.1 GCA_009782975.1 Clostridiales bacterium | reverse complement strand
CTCTCCATAGGGGGTAAACTGCGGCGGCAGTTCTTTGCCCAGTGCCTTATAGATGGCTGAAAGCACTGTAACGGCATTAAAATTGCCTATGCGCGAAAGCGTGCCGTTTTGCTTGCCGGTTATGGGCATCAGTTTAGCGGCCTTGTAGGCGCACATATAAGCGCCGCGTTCCACGTAATCCTCGTTTTCTTCCAGCACCACCAGGGCATTACAATGTTCTATCAGCTTAGTAAGCTCCCGGTTGGGCAGGGGGTTGCTGGCGGCTACGCGCAGGAAGGAAAAACATCTTGTATCAACTCCTTGCTCTGCTAAAAGATCCAGTGCCTCTGCCATAAAAGAGTTGATAACACCCACGCTTACTATGCCCAGGCCGCCTTTTCCCCCCAGCGCAAGCTGATGCAGACCGTCGGCGCTTAACTTATCTTCCGCCGCTTCCAGGCGTTTTATAAGATCCCGGTGCTGATTCATACATATAACGGCCCCGGCCTTGGTGTATTTTGCGATATCCTTTTCCAGCAGCACCGGGCGCTCCGTCACGGGGGGCGCTTCAGGTATATCCACAATGGCGTGGCTTTGGGCTACATTTGTAACGGAGCGCAGCATAACCGGCCCGCCTATGGCTTCCGAAAGCTCGAAGGCGTACATAGTCATCCTATAGCTATCCGCTACGCTGCAAGGCTCCAATACCGGCATATCGCTCATAAAGGCGAAGCCGCGCACGTCCTGCTCCGGCATACCGGCTGATACGCCGGGGTCGTCGCAGACATATATCACCAGCCCGCCCTTGCCGCCGGAATAAACAAAGCTTATAAGGGAATCGTAAGCCACGTTAAGGCCGGACATCTTCATAGTGCATAAAGCGCGCTGATTAGCCCAACTGGCGGCCCCGGCTATTTCCAGCGCCACCTTTTCGTTGGTGCTCCATTCTATGTGTACGCCCTCTATTTTTTTGTTCCAGATACTGCCTATGGCTTCCGACGAGGGTGTTCCGGGATACCCTGCTAAAACCTTGGCTCCCGCGGCCAGCGCCGCCTGAACTACCGCTTCGTTGCCGCTTAAATTTTTCATTACCATTCGTTTGCCCCCATTTCATTATAGATTAATATTCCAAAGCGGGAAAAACTTTGTTATTGCGCACCGTATACGCAGGGTATTTCGGCATTGTTTTGTATCCTAAACTTAGTATATATCACTGGCGATCGTTTTTCAAGTTGTAACGCTGTAAAATGTCGCCGACTTTGCTATGCTAAACCACTAACCCAAAGAAGCCAATTCGCTGTTGAGCGCGGCCAGTCTTTCAGGGATATCCAGGCCCTGAGGGCAATGGGGGACGCAGGCGGCGCAGGCCGTACATTGCGGGGATTGCCTTTCCACCGGGTTAAACAGCCGGTAATTTCTAAGTATACGTTTATCCTTTAGGCGCAGGTAATCGTTATACGCCTCGAAGGCGGTACTGATGAGTATCCTTTGCGGGCAGGCTTCCTTGCAATAATCGCAGCCCGTGCAACCCACATGGGGCTGTTTATGCAAAAAGCTCGTCAGCTCCGTTATGGTTTGTTGCTCCGTTTGTGAAAGAGGCCTGAAACCGCTGAAAGTATCGATGTTTTCCGCCAGCTGCTGCCCGCTGTTCATGCCGGAGAGTATCATGCTTACACCGGGCAGGCTGCCAACCCAGCGCATGGCCCAGCGGGCCTGGTTGCAGTAGGGCTCGTAATTATTAAGCAGTTCCACCGCCGCCGGGGGAAGGTTGGCCAGGCTGCCGCCGCGAACCGGTTCCATAACAAGTATGGGCAGGCCGCGCTTTAGGGCTTCCGTGTATTGCAGTTTGGCGTTTTGTGTTTGGGTCGGCCAGTCGTAGTAATTTATTTGCAACTGCACGAAATCCCAAGGAAAATCGTCCATTATTTGCCCAATATCCTCCGGTTCGCCGTGGAAGGAAAAGCCCAAAAAGCGCACCCGGCCCTCCTTCTTTAAACGCAAGAGATGATCCGCGCCGCCCAGGCCGCAAAAACGCTGCCAGCTTTGTTTGTTTAAGCTGTGAGCCAGGTAAAAATCTATATGCTCCACCCGCAGAGCTTTCAGTTGCCCGCAAAACAGCGGTTCGCAGGCGGCGGCCTCCTTTATACGGCTAACCGGCATTTTGGTGGCCAGCATAAATTTTTCCCGTGGCAGGGCGGAAAAAAAGTTTTTGCCCAAAAAAGCCTCGGCCTTGCCGCCGTGATACACATAAGCGGTATCGAAATAATCCACACCGGCCTCAAGCGCCGTATGGAGCAACTTAAGCGCGGGGGCGGTCTCGATATTCCCTTGTCCGTCGTCTATAAGGCGCATACAGCCAAAGCCCAGACGCGGCAGGGAAAGATTCAAAGAAGGGATCGATATTCTATCCATAGCGCTGTCTCCTTTTAAGGTTTAATCAACGGGGTTTATGCTTATATATTGTCACGAACAAGGGTAATTGTCAAGCAATAAAGTGCAGGAAAAATCTGATAAATCGGACTTATTGACAACAATAATTTTTTTCGATAAACTATTGGTGTAGGATAGTGGTAGTATGGTTTGATGTATATGTTTACGGCAGTATAAAAACGGAGGATGGTATTATGGTAGTGTGCAATGGTAAGCAATCGGGCTTTTGTCGTGCTTTTGGCGCGGGCGGCCTGATTTTTTATTGACGGTAAAGTAAGCGCTTAAGCAAATATTATTTTGCTTGGCCCGTAACTCTCTTAAAAGAGAGCAAGGCACTGAACAAAACGAAATTTAAATAAACAGGAGGACAGTAAAATGGCTATTAAAATATGTTTTTTGCTTATTTTCTTTGCTGTGATGATAAGCATAGGTTTTTGGGCCCGGCGTCATACCGGCAGCGTGGAAAGCTTTGTGCTGGGCAACCGCAATGTGGGGCCCTGGCTTTCCGCCTTTGCCTACGGTACATCCTATTTCTCCGCTGTGGTTTTTGTTGGCTATGCCGGGCAGTTCGGCTGGAAATACGGCCTTTCCGCTACCTGGATAGGCCTGGGTAACGCCTTTATCGGCGCCCTGTTGGCCTGGGTGTTGCTGGGACGCCGCACCCGCGTAATGACGCAGCACCTTGGTGCTGCCACCATGCCGGAATTTTTCGGTAAGCGCTACGACAGCAAGGCTATCAAAATAACCGCCTCGGCCATTGCCTTTATATTTTTGATACCTTACACCGCCTCGGTATATAACGGCCTTTCCCGCCTTTTTGGCATGGCCTTCGACATCCCTTATACTACCTGCGTTATAGCTATGGCCGCCCTTACCTGCGTCTATGTGGTGCTGGGGGGCTATATGGCCACCGCTATGACCGATTTTGTGCAGGGCTTGATAATGCTGGGCGGCATAGCGATGGTAATAACGGCGGTACTAAGCGGCCAGGGCGGTTTTTTTGCCGCGGTGCAAAAGCTGGCGCAGTTTGAAAGCGATGTTGCCGTTACCGCCGGGCAACCGGGGGCCTTTACCTCCTTTTTTGGACCAGATCCCCTTAATTTGCTGGGGGTGGTAGTGCTTACTTCCCTGGGCACATGGGGGCTGCCGCAGATGATACATAAATTCTACGCCATAAAGGACGAAAAGGCCATAGTGACCGGAACCATAATTTCCACTGTATTCGCGCTGGTTATAGCAGGAGGCTCTTACTTTTTGGGCTCTTTTGGCCGCCTTTTCGACAACCCCGCTGTTTACCGCCCCGATGGAGCCGTGG
>WRIA01000113.1 GCA_009782975.1 Clostridiales bacterium | reverse complement strand
ACGCGCCGCCAAAGGCTTGCTTTTGCCCCGCGCCTCTTTACTGGCGTAATCAAAAATATCCATTATAAATCACCACTTTTGCCGCTTTTTGTTCACAACATTTTTACCGTCTGCTTATTGCAAGAAGTTTAAAAAATATTCGCGTTCCTAAATAAAATGTTTAGGAAGCTAAATAAAATGTTTAGAAACGCGAATATTTTTTCGGTAATCAAACTCAAAAAATCTGCATTATTCAAAGGTACTATGACCAAAAGGCCTATTCAAAGATCAGCGGACATCTCCAATTATTCGGCAAGCGTTATTTCTATCCTTTCGAGTCCTTTTCCGTTGTTTTTTCGCCTAAGTTGCACAACGCCTATCTCGCCGGTCCTTTTAAGATGCGTTCCCCCGCACAAAACTTTGGCAAAACCTTTTATTTCCCAGTATCTTAGCTCTTCCCTTTCGTTTTCAAAGCCGCTGATAATGGGAAGATCCGCCGCTATGATACTTTGTATATCCGGCAGCAGCTTTGGAAAAACGGAGGATACAGGCCCTTCCCACCTAAAATCCACGCGAGCTTTTTGGGGCGTGATATTTGCGCCGGTCTTTTCCGGGCGGTCAAACTTCTGATACATAGTCTCCAAAACAAGCTCGGCGGCAAAGTGCAGCTTCATAAGCCGGTAACGGCGATTCCAATCTATAAGTATCTCCACCGTATCCCCCGCGCTAAGGGTGTGATGATCCGGCAGCGTGTAGTAGATCTCCGTGCCGTCCTTTTGGGCCTGCAATACCGCAAAACCGCCTATACTTCCCTTATCCGGTTGTTGCCCGCCCGAAAAAGCGTAGAAAATGGTCTCGCTTAAAGTTACCCGTGCTTCTTTTACCCCGGTTACGGTGGTTGTAAGCGAGGTTTTATAGGGATCGTCCCAAAATATCTTTTTTACGCTCATAATAAAAGCCTGCCTTGCCTTACCGCATAAGGTTTTATAAATCGATCAGCTGTAAGCTACGCATCAAAAATATTCGCGAAGTTAAACATTTTATTTAGGAAGTTAAACATTTTGTTTAGGAACGCGAATATTTTGCCGATAGTTAAGATATACATATTATGCCCATAATTTTATCGTTCTATACCCGCCAGATCTCGCAGCACCGCGCTGGCCAGCAGCAATCCCGCCGCAGACGGAACAAAAGGCGAGCTGCCAAGGGGCCTTTTAGCGCCCCGCTCCGCCAATTCCGGGCCTTCCTCCGGCAGCGCGTTTTTGCGCGGAGGTTCCTCGCTATATACTACGGTAACGCCCCGCTCTATGCCATTAGCGCGCAAACGCCTTCTAAGCTCCCGTGCCAGCGGACAACCCCTGCTTTGGGAAATATCGGCCAGACGCAGACATTCCGGGGCCAGGCGCAGCCCGGCGCCCATGGCGGAGGCCACCGGCTTGCCCTGTGCCAGGGCATGGGTGATGATAGCCACCTTGCCGGGCATATAGTCTATGGCGTCAACAAAATAATCGGCCTGCCCCAGCATGGCAACATTATCCGGGCAGACGAATACTTCCATAATTTCCAGGCGGCAATAAGGATTTATGGCGGCAAGGCGCTCCCCCACCACCTGCGCCTTGGGCCGCCCCACATTGGAAAGGGTGGCCGGTAGCTGGCGGTTAAAGTTGGATACTTCCACCCGGTCGTTATCTATCAGCACCAACGCGCCTATGCCGCCGCGGACCAAGGCCTCGGCCGCGTAGGAGCCCACACCGCCCAGACCGGCCAGGATCACCTTGCTTTGGCCCAGGCTATCCTGGGCTTTTTCCCCCCACAGCAGGCGGTTGCGGGCAAAAATATCCTTGTATAAAAATTTGCCCGTCATAACAAAGCCTCCAGCAGTTTGGCAAAATAGGGCGGCAGATCGCTTTCGAAGCGCAGGTCTTTGCCGCTGATGGGATGCTTAAAGCCCAGCACCTTGGCATGAAGGGCCTGCCCCGCCAGCTCTGTATGCTGCTTTTTAGGCCCGTATAGCTTATCCCCGGCTACCGCGTGGCCCAGGTAAGCCATGTGTACGCGTATCTGATGTGTACGCCCGGTTTCCAAGCGCAGCTCCGCATAGGTGCAGGCGGCAAAACGCTGCAGAACGCGGTAATGGGTAATGGCCGACCGGCCGCCGCCCACCGTGTTGACAGCCATTTTAAGACGATCTTTGGGATGGCGGCCCAAGGGCGCGTCAACAAGCCCGGCGTTTTCCGCCACCACGCCGTTTAGCACCCCGTGATAGATACGCGTTATATCATGCCCCTGCCATTGGCGGGCCAACCCCAGATGCGCCGCGTCGTTTTTTGCTACCACCAGCAGGCCGGAAGTATCCTTATCCAGGCGGTGTACTATGCCGGGGCGGCTCTCACCGTTCAACCCGGAAAGATCCGCGCAATGATTAAGCAGGGCATTGACCAATGTACCGGCCCTGTGCCCCGCCGCCGGATGCACCACCATGCCCTGGGGCTTGTTCACCACCACTATATGGGCGTCCTCGTAGACGATATCCAGTGCGATATCCTCCGCGCAGAGCTTGGCCGGTTGCAGCTTCGGCAGGGTAAGCGTAATAAGCTCCCCGCCAGCCAGTACAAGGCTGGGTTTGGCCGGCTGCCCAGCCACCAGCACCGCGCCTTCCCGTATAAGCGCCTGCAAACGGCTGCGGGAAAGGGCGGGCATGGCCCTGCTTAAAAACACATCCAGCCGCTGGCCGCCGGCGCCTTCTGCCTTGATATCAATCGGCCCGGACATCTGTATCCTCCTTGTCGGCGCTTGTTTTAAAACCGGCCAGCATACGCCAGCAAAGTAAAATTACGCCTATAACTATGCAGCTATCCGCCACATTAAACACGGGGAAAAAGCGGAAATCGATAAAATCCGTTACCGCGCCGAAGCGCAAACGGTCTATAAAATTGCCCAGCGCGCCGCCACAAAAAAGAGCCAGCGCCGCTTGTATAAGCCTGTCGCTTTTGGGTATTGTGCGCATATTCCACAAAACCAACCCTATCACCGCCGGGGTCATAACAAGAAAAAACCAACGCTGCCCTTGCAGTATGCTGAAGGCCGCCCCCTTGTTAAGCACATAGGTGGCATAGACCAACCCATCTAACAAAGGCAGGGATTGCCCCAGCTGCATATTTGCGCTGACCGCGTATTTTGTTGCCTGATCCGCCAGCACCGCCAGTATAAAACATATCCAAAACATGGCAAGCTCCTTAAAATATTAGGATAAAGTTATCATAGCTATTATACCACAAACATACACAAACGCTGGCACGTTTGTTACTGGCATTTGCCTTTGGCAAATGCACAGTTATAAAATAGACGCTCATGCTGCGAAATCATAGATTCCGGCCTGTGCAGCTATTATACCACAAAACGGGGCCTGTGACAAGAAAAGACGTCTGTAGCCAGGCGCGGGAAGCCAGCCGGATATTCTAAGCCAAAGTATGTAACGCAGTTGGTACATCAATGGTACAGTAACAAAAATTTTTCCTTTCTTTTTTAACTTAAAAATTTACAGCAAAAATTTCCTAAAAAAACGGTTGACATTCCCCCCAGCTTATGGGTATAATATCAATGTTGCGGCAGCGGCGGGACGTAGCGCAGCTTGGTAGCGCACTTGATTTGGGATCAAGGGGTCGCAGGTTCAAATCCTGTCGTCCCGACCAAAACGCTAAATCCTGCCAACAATGCAGCTACAGTGGGGTGTAGCCAAGCGGTAAGGCAACGG
>WRIA01000112.1 GCA_009782975.1 Clostridiales bacterium | reverse complement strand
ATATATTTGTGTACTGGATATACTGGCATGCCCCAGCAGTTCCTGTACCGAGCGCAGGTCGGCCCCGTTTTCCAGCAGATGGGTTGCAAAGCTGTGGCGCAGGCCGTGAGGAGAAAGATGCTTGCTTACCGCCGCTTTTTGTATATGTTTATCCACGATATTCCGCACGGATCTGTCTGTAAGACGCCCGCCGCGCAAATTTAGAAATAAGGCGCTTTTTTCGCTACAAGGCAGCCCAGCCGCCTGCCGCGCCATTAAATAAGCCGTAATGGCATCCGCGGCCGCCGCGCCCAAGGGGTTTATACGCTCCTTGGCTCCTTTGCCGAACACGCGCACATAACCTACCGACGTATCCACGCTGCCCACATCCAGCGCGGTAAGCTCGGAAACACGCAGGCCACAGCCGTAGAGTAATTCCAAAATGGCCTTGTCGCGCCGCCCGGCCAGCTTATCGTCCGGCGCCGTAAGCAGGGCATCCACCTCGTCGTAATAAAGAAACTGGGGCAAATGTCTGTCCTTTTTAGGGCTGGCCGTCAATTCCGCCGGGTTGCCCGTAAGTTCCTGTTCGCGCACAAGATAGCGCAAAAAGGAACGCAGGGCCGTAAGATGCCGGGCCTGACTGCTTTTAGAGAGGCCCTGCCGCTTTAAAGCGGCCAGATGATTGCGCAAACTTATGCCGTCCGCACGGCATATATCCACCGAAGAAGCCTCCTTTTCGCCTTGCTCCACGGCCAAAAAGGCGGCAAAAGCGCGGATATCCGCCTCGTAATTGCGCAGCGTATGAGGGGAAACGTGACGCTCCACCTGCAAATAGCGCAAAAAACCTTGTATCTGTGCTTCCATCATAGACCCTGCTCCGTTTTGAACCGCTCCAGCGTATTCAATGCCCGTTCCGCCAAGGCCAGATTTTTTTGCTGTTTATCCCGCAGGCGCTTGCCCAAGGGCGGCAGCAGCCCAAAATTTACATTCATGGGGGCAAACTCCCCTGCCGCATCCGTGCTTATGTAGCGCAGTAAGCCGCCCAGAGCCGTTTCCGCAGGAAAGATCAGCGCCTTCTGCCCGTTTAGCGCGCGGGCGGCGTTAAGCCCGGCGGCAAGCCCGGCAGCTGCCGATTCCACATAACCCTCTACGCCGGTAATCTGCCCCGCAAAAAATATACGGGGCTCCTTTTTAAGGCGTAGGCCTGCGTCCAAAAGGCGGGGCGAATCTATATAGGTATTGCGGTGCATGGCCCCAAAGCGCAAAAACTCCGCTTGCTCCAGACCAGGTATAAGACGAAACACGCGCCGCTGTTCCCCACGGGTAAGGCGGGTCTGAAAGCCCACCAGGTTATACATACTGCCTGCCGCATCCTCCCGCCGCAGTTGCGCTACGGCATAAGCCTCGCCGCCGCAGGGCAAGGCCAGACCGACGGGCTTTAACGGCCCGTAGCGCATGGTATCTTCCCCCGCCCGCGCCATAGCCTCTATGGGCATACAGCCAAAAAAGAGCTTTTCTGTCTCAAAATCCCGCAAAGGGAACAGTTCCGCCTGCTTAAGCGCCTGCCAAAAGCGTATGTACTGTTCTTTATCGAAGGGGCAGTTAAGATAATCCGCACCCTCGCCCTTGCCGTAGCGGGAGGCGAAAAAGGCAATATCGGTATCTATGCTTTCCGCCGACACTATGGGGGCTATCGCGTCATGGAAAAAAAGCTGACCGCTGCCGGTAAGGGCGGTAATAGCCCCGCTTAAAGCGGCGGATGCCAATGGTCCGGCGGCTATTATCACCGTGCCCGAAGGTATGGTCTTAACTTCCTCCCGCAGCAGCTTTATGCCAGGGTGGCCGCAAACAGCCGCCTCTATATAAGCGGAAAACCCCTTGCGATCCACCGCCAAAGCCCCTCCGGCCGCCACCGCCGTAGCATCCGCCGCAGCCAGTATCAGGGAATCCAGGCGGCGCATCTCCTCCTTTAAAAGGCCCACGGCATTGCTTAAGGCCGCGCCCCGCAGGGAATTGCTGCATACCAGCTCCGAAAGGCCGCCGCCGCTGTGGGCCGGGGTCATCGTGCAGGGGCGCATCTCGTAAAGCAGCACCTGCGCGCCGCCCTTTGCCGCCTGCCAGGCCGCCTCGCAGCCGGCCAGCCCTCCGCCTATGATGGTAAGTTTATCTTCCATAACGACCTTCCGAGCGCACTTAATGACCCTAGGCCATTCTACGCGTAATTCATAAGGAATGCTTAATAATCAATGTCATAATGTATGATCTATAGCCAAAAGAAATGTTTAGAAACCTAAATATTTTATTTAGGAAGTTAAACTTTTTATTTAGATATCTAAATATTTTGCCGAAAATTTGTATAATGCATAGCCGCTGTTTTATTTGAATTTTTTACAGCAATACCGCGTAATACAACTGCATGGTTTGTCTTAAACATTAATTTTTCTTCGGTCTTCCCTTGCCCCGTTTTTCCCGTCCCTGTTTATCCGGGCAATCCCGGTTAGGGCAAATCTTTTGTTCCTGCCCGCCGCGGTTGCTTCTTAAGGAAAGCTGAGTGCCGCAGGCAGGGCATTTTTCCTCTACAGGCGTATCCCAGGCCACATAGGTGCAATCCGGATAATTGCCGCAGCCATAGAAAACGCGCCCGGCCTTGCTTTTGCGCTGTACTATATTGCCGCCGCAGGCCAGACATTTGATATTGGTGGATTCCACTATGGCCTTGGTATTGCGGCACTCCGGAAAGCCGGAGCAGGCCAAAAAACGCCCGTAACGGCCCAGGCGGTAAACCATGGGCTTGCCGCATTTTTCGCAGTTTTCGCCGCTTTGCTCCGGCTCTATAACTATCTTGGCCATCTCTTTTTCCGCGTGCAGCAAGGTCTGCTCGAAGGGGCCGTAGAATTCGCGCAGCAACTCCACCCATTGCTCCCGGCCTTCTTCCACCTCGTCCAGGCGGTTTTCCATATCGGCGGTAAAATCCACATCCACTATATCCGGGAAATACTCCTTCATCATATCCACCACCAAGCGCCCCAGCTCTGTGGGGAAAAGCTGCTTTTCTTCCCTTGCCACATAATAGCGGTTCAGTATGGTATCTATGGTGGGCGCATAGGTACTGGGACGTCCTATACCCAGTTCTTCCAGGGATTTTATCAGCATAGCCTCGCTGTAACGGGGTGGCGGCTGGGTAAAATGCTGCTTTTCGGCCAGCTTGTTAAGCTTAAGTGCTTCCCCCTTGGTAACCGGCACTATAACGCCGTTTTCCTCTTTATCCGTATCCTTATCTTCCCGGCCCTCGCCGTAAACCTGGGTATAGCCGGCAAACTTTAGTATGCTGCCGGTAGCGCGGAACAGGCAACCCTTTGCCGTTGCCTCTACCGTATGCACATCATAGACCGCCTGGCTCATCTGACTGGCTACAAAACGCTCCCAAATTAGCTTGTACAGCTTGTGTTGCTGTGGCGTAAGATATGGCTTTACCTGCTGGGGAGTAAAATCCACCTGGGTGGGACGTATGGCCTCGTGCGCGTCCTGGGAGCGGCCCTTGCCGCTGCTGTATTGATTGGGTTTTTCCGGCAGATAGCTTTGGCCGTAGCGCTGGCCTATATAGCTTCGCGCCGCCGCGACGGCTTCCTCCGATACCCGCACGGAATCTGTACGCATATAGGAGATAAGGCCAGTTACCACCCCGCCAACCGCTATGCCCTCGTACAACTGCTGGGCGGTCTGCATGGTCTTGCGGGCCGTCAGGCCCAGACGGCGGGAAGCCTCCTGCTG
>WRIA01000111.1 GCA_009782975.1 Clostridiales bacterium | reverse complement strand
CGCTTACGCTGAAAAGCCCTGGGGTAATCCTGCACGTTAAGCAGATCGTCTATCTTAATAAGCAGATCCCCTATGTCGGAAAACAGCAGTGGTTCTTCCAGCCGCTGGCCGTAAACGCGCCCGCTGGCCTGCCCGTGGGCGACGCTATCCACACATATACGCAAGGAGGAATTGCCTCGGTTGAGTTTCATGCCATTTACCTCTTGGTAAAACCTATTTATCCAGCCCGGCGCCGGCCAGCCGCTTAAGCATCTGCTCGCTGTTGCTGCTGTAACGCACTGCTTCATCCGGCGCTATAAGATGATCCTTTACCATGTTGAACAGATATGTGTCCATCGTGACCATGCCCTCGGAGGAGGAGGAATATATAACGCTTTCTATCTGGTGGGCCTTGGTCTCGCGTATCAGGTTGCGGATGGCGTTATTGGCGACCATTATCTCGAAGGCCGGCAGGGCGCTTCCGTCTACGGTGGGGATAAGCTGCTGGGAGATAACGCCCTGCAACACCATGCCCAGCTGCACGCGTATCTGCTGTTGCTGCCCGGGGGGGAAGCTGTCGATGATACGGTCTATGGTGTTGACCGCACCCACGGTATGCAGGGTTGATATAAGCAAATGCCCTGTTTCCGCCGCGGTGATGGCGGCCTTGATGGTGTCGTAATCGCGCATTTCCCCCAACAGTATAACATCCGGGGCCTGGCGCAACGCCGCGCGCAGGGCCGCCTCGTAGCTGTCCGTATCGCTGGAAAGTTCGCGCTGCGTCACCACGCTCTTGTTGTGGCGGTGCAAAAATTCTATGGGATCCTCTATGGTGATGATATGGGCGCTGCGCTGCTGGTTGATGGCGTTTATAAGGCAGGCCAGCGTGGTGGATTTACCGCAGCCGGCCGGACCGGTTACCAGCACCATGCCCTTGGTATAGGCGGAAAACTTCATGACCGCGTCCGGTATATGCAGCTCGTGGCGGTCCGGCAGATCGAATGTGACCACGCGTATAACCGCGCCCAAGGAACCCCGCTGCCTTAAGGCGTTTACCCTGAACCGCGAAAGGCGCGGCAAGGAAAAAGAGAAGTCGTCGTCGCCATGTTTAAGCAGCGTATCCATGCTGCGGTTATCGGCCAGGCGGTAGATCTCCTCCAGCAGTGTCTGTGTATCGGAGGGCAACAGTCTTTCGCCCTCGTCATGTGTGATCTTGCTGCTGGTCTTATAGGAGACCGGCAACCCCGCCACTATCAGGATATCCGAAACATCATGCTGTAAAGCCTTGGCCATAATTTCCGTAATTTCCATGGAACCTCCAAACTAATGTTAATCTCCTATCCAAACCGGCAGGCCGGGTTCAAAATCGAATACCGTGGGAGGCGGTACAAATTGCCATTGCTCCGTCCGCCAGCGGCCGGCAGTTCCCGGCGGGGCCAAAAACAGCGTCAATTGCAGTATATGGCCCGCCTCGTTTATGGGGATATCGCAAAAGATCATAAAGCCGTCGTCCCAATCGGCAACAGCAAGGTCAAAATCGTTTAAAAGCGCGTCTCTTATTTCTTCGGGCTGCGGCTTATACCTATCCGAAGACCACAACTCGGCCACGGCCGCCTGTAAGCGCACGGCCTGGGCATCCGCCGCGTAATAATCCCGTACAGCGCGGGCATTCTTTTCGCTTAAACGCATATCGGCCTGGGCGGAGCTTAAGGTAAGCACCGCAAACATGGTAAGGGCCAATACCAGCAGCACGGTCAGCAAAGTTACGCCGCCCACACCGAACAGGGGGCTTTGCTTCTTTTCGTTCATCGGCTGCCCTCCTCTTCGCAAGCGGCGGCGGTAAACTCAAAGATAGTTCCCGTCTCGTTGCTTAAATTGATCTCGGCATAGGCTACGCCCGCTTCCCGCCGAGGCCGTATCTGCATGGTAAAAACGGCGTTTTCCCTTACAGTCTGTTGCCAATCCCCACCATAGTACAAATAACATTCGCCGGAACGCATATCCCCGCCTAACAGTGCCGCCACTTTTTCCAGTTCCGGCTGTACTCTAAAGGTCTCGGCGGCGCTTTGGGCGCAAAAAACGGCATGGTTAAGATCGCGGCTGTTACCGCTGATGTGATAAGCGCTGAACAGTAGCCCCACGCATACCGCGGAGGAAAGGGCAAAGATAAGCAGGGCCAGCAGTATCTCGCCCAAAAATAAAGCGGAACGGGAATTAGTCCTTCTCATCAGCTGCCACCCCCATAAACACCGCTGCGCGGCGCCAGCATTATCTGCCCCCGCGCGCCATCGTCAAACAGCGCCTCTACGCCTATAATGCCCGCCGGGTACAGGGAAAAGGATATATCGTTCAGCGGTATCAAAGGCAGGCCGGCATCCAGATCCAGATCGTTTCCCACTTCCACAAATAATTCGCGCAGGCTTCCTTCCCAGCAATAAAGATATGTGACGCATTCTATACCGTCGAAGCTTTGCATAAGCAGCAAGGCGTCCTTGCCCTGAAATTTGCCCACATGCACATTGCCGTCAATATCGCTGCGACGCACCTGATTGGCTATATAGGAAAGCGTGGTGCGCATCTGGTCGTTACCCTGGGAATCCGCCACCACACGCCTATAGACGGAACTGCCCAGCAGCACCAGGCCCACGGACAAAAAAAGGAATACCGCGCCCAAAAGAAATACGGCCACGCCATCCGCGTTCATCATGTGTTTTTTCTTCAACATAGAGGGTCTTTCCTCCTTCCGCCAGCCCGTTATATCATAGAACCGACTGCGGGGTCTACATATTCAATGGTATTACAGTAATATCCGGCAATAAATTATCACCTAAAAACATATAATGCACCACAAAATGGCTGGTATCCGGCCTTATGCCGTAATTATCCATAAGATATTGCAGGTCTATAGCGTAAGCGCCCTCCAGGGCATAGCATTGCACCGTGGCGCGGCGCACGCTTTCCCCGGTCATACGCAGGGCTTCGGAGGCCATTTGCTCCTGCGTGCCCTGCACAGCATATATGACAAGCCCCAGCAGTATCAAAGTAAGCCCAATGGGCGGCACTAAACGCTTTAACGGTTTGCTGCGGGAACGTATAAACATAACTTTAGCCCCTTATCAGTAGTATCGATTCAGGCGCCTATGGCGTTCATCATGGCAAGCAGCGGCAGCATAACCGAAAGCAGCAGCATACCCACCACCAGCACCAGTAAGATAACCAGTATAGGCTCTACCCGCGCCATCATGCCGGAAAGTATTTCTTCTGTTTGATTATGATAGCGGTTGGCTAATTCCAGCATTACCGTATCGCTGGCCCCGGCTTTAAAGCCGGCCGCCAAAAGACCGCTTTCCAGCCCGCCGAACACCCCCGCGTCATCCGCCGCTTTGGCGAAGGTGGAGCCCTGCTCCACCAGGTCGGCGCATTGCTCTATATTTTTGGCCAGCTTGTCGTGGGCAAGCAAAAGCCGCGCTTTTTCCAGCCCTTGCGCCAGGGTAAGGCCGCTGGCCAGGGAAAGCGCCATGGCCGAGGCAAAATTCTCCCGGGCCACCGAAAGCCCCAAAGCGCCGCGGAAAAGCAGCTTATCTATAATGTGGCGCAGGCGTTCCTGCCCCTGCGGGCTGCGGGAATTGATAAACAGGAATGCGGCCAGCACCAGCAGAAGGATGGCCAGAACAACAGCCCCTTCCTTGCTGAACACGCTCATATTCATCAAAGAAGCCGCCCAGGGCGTTATGGAACTGCCCAACTGCCCCAAAACCTGCTGGAAAACGGGTAATA
>WRIA01000110.1 GCA_009782975.1 Clostridiales bacterium | reverse complement strand
AGATAATAGCCCTTATAGGCGTGCCATTGGTAGAATCTGGAGAAGTGCTGTTAGGGCCGGGCCTGGGCGAGCGCTACCGGGATTGTTATCAAAAGCATTTTGCCACGCTGGATACAGGCAGCCTTGCCGCTTTTCCCGGCCTGGACGCTTTGTTGGCCAAAATAAAGGCCGGCGGCGGCAAACTGGCCTGCGTTACCTCCAAACGCCGCAAAGCCGCGGAATCCAGCCTGGCGCAAATAGGCTTGCTGCCCTATTTTCAGGTGCTTATATGCGCGGAAAACACCGAGCGCCATAAGCCGGATCCCGAACCGGCTGTTGCGGCGTTGGATATGCTGGATGCCCAAGGGGAAAAGGCAGTGTTTATCGGAGACAGCGTTTTTGATATAGGTTGCGGTAAAAACGCCGGCCTGCTTGCCTGCGGCGTTACCTGGGGCGCAGGAGAGGAACGCCAGCTTGTGGAAAGCGGGGCGGATTGCATAGCCCATAGCGTGGAGGAATTGGCCCGGCTGTTGCTTGCGGAACTGTAGAAAAAATGTGTAATATATAATGCGTAATGCATAATTAAAAAATCACTAAAATGTTTAACTTCCTAAACAAAATATTTAGATATCTAAACATTTTATTTAACTTCGCAAATATTATTATAGGTTACGGATCATAAATTTAATTATGCATCATTAACTATAAATTATAATGGAGGATGAGTGATATGCGCGATTATGTCATAATTACCGATTCCACCACCGATCTGCCGCCCAAGCTGGCGGAGGAGCTGGAACTTACCGTGCTGCCCCTGGCCTTTGTGGTAGGGGAGGATTCTTACCGCAATTATCTGGACGAGCGGGAACTGCCCATAAAGACCTTTTATCAGCGTGTTATGGCGGGGGAGAGCGTTTCTACCTCTCAGATAAGCACCGGCGAATATGTGGAGGCCTTCCGCGCTATACTGGAGCAGGATAAAGACCTGATATATCTGGGGTTATCCTCCGGCCTTTCCGCTACTATGGAAAGCTCCTTATTCGCCAGGGATCAACTGCGGGCAGAATATCCGCAAGCCAAGATATTATGCGTGGACAGCATTTCCGCTTCCGGCGGGCAGGGGCTTCTGGCCTATCTGTCGGCTCAACAAAAAAAGGCCGGTTTGGATATAGAGGCCCTGTACAAGTGGATGGAAACCAATAAGCGCAGGGTATGCCACTGGTTTACCGTAAACGATCTTATGCACTTATACCGCCACGGGCGTTGCTCCGGCGCGGCGGCCTTTGCCGGTTCTTTGCTGCATATACAGCCGGTCCTTCATGTGGATGATGAGGGCAGGCTTATACCCATGGAAAAGGTGCGCAACGCCAAAAAAGCCCTGGAAGCACTGGTGGATAAGATGGCCGCCACAGTGGAAGCACCGGAGGAACAGGTGATATTCATAAATCACAGCGATAACCCGGAAGGCGCGCAATATGTGGAAAAGCTTATCCGCGAGCGCTGGCAGGTGCGGGATGTGGTAACAAGCAGTATAGGTCCGGTGGTCGGCGCCCACACCAGCCAGGGTACGGTAGCCCTGTTCTTTTTGGGCAGCCGGCGTTAGGCTGCTATACGGCCGTTATTTCCCGGCCCGGTTCCATTATAAGGCAGCGGCTTTCGGTAGTAGCTTCCAGTTCCTTTTTAAAGGCTTGCGCATCCTGCTTGATAACGGGGAAGGTGTCGTAGTGCATGGGTATAACGGTTTTGGCACGCAGCCACTGGGCCGCTGTAAGAGCGTCCTTTGGGCCCATGGTATAAAAACCGCCTATAGGAAGCAGGGCATAATCTATATTATAGCGCGAAAGCACCGTGGCCATATCGCCGAAAAGCGCTGTGTCGCCGGCAAAATAGATAGTCTTGCCATCCATGCATATGATATAGCCGCAGGCCAGCCCGGCATATGCGCCGTTTACGTTGCTGCCATGCCAGGCCGGGGCCATAAATACCGTAACGCCCTTAAAATCGAAACTGCCCCCCATATTGAAGCCGATTATCTTTAACCCCTCCGTATCCAGTATCTGCCACAGATCCACCGGCCCGGCCAGGGTAGCGTCGGCGGTTTTGGCGATCTCGAGCGCGTCCCCCAGATGATCCCCGTGACCGTGGCTTACCAGAATAAGCTCCGGCTTGAAATCGGCCGCAGTCTTTACGGCTTTGGGGTTACCGCTTATATAAGGGTCCAGCAATATCATCGGCCCGCCGTCGCCCCGCAACTGAAAACAGGCGTGACCTTCGTATATTATATCCATAAGCATCCTCCCTTGGTGTTTTTATGTCTTATATTATATCATAAAAGGCGCGGTATGTGGGTATTTTACGCAAAATTTTCCGACACGCTTAATTTTTGTTGTAAAAACAGGCAAATTGCGGTATAGTATAATTTGGAGGGTTTTATGACAATAGAGAGATCAAGACATATTGAGGCGCTGGGCATTTTGGAGCATACTCATAAGGGAATTGGCCCGGCCTTAAAATACGGCTCCGTCTTTCAGCTGTTGGTGGCGGTGATGCTTTCCGCCCAGACCAACGATAATCAGGTAAATAAGATAACCGACGGCCTGTTCCAACTGTTACCGGACGCGGCGGCCTTTGCAGCCATAAGCCCGGAGGAGCTTATACCGCATATCAGTTCCTGCGGCCTGTACAGGATGAAGGCCAGTAATATTATAGCCGCCTCCCGCATAATCAGCGGACAATACGAAGGGGAAGTGCCGCGGGATAAGGCAAAGCTTACGGCGCTGCCCGGCGTGGGCGGCAAAACGGCCAACGTAGTGCTTTCCCAGGGCTTCGGCATACCGGCCCTGGCAGTGGATACCCATGTTTTTAGGGTGGCGCGCCGTTTGGGTTTTGCCAAGGGCAAAACTCCCCAAGCGGTAGAGCAGGAATTATGCGCCCTGATACCAAAGGAAAAATGGAGCGAGGCCCATCATTGGTTTATCTGGCAGGGCCGCCGCATCTGCCACGCCCAAAAACCGCTTTGCGGCGAATGCCCATTGACAAAGCTTTGCCCGGAGGCAAAAAACTATCGGACGGGAGAAAACGCATGAACATGAAAAAGATAAAACTATGGAAATGGCAATGCCTTTTAATGCTGGCGCTGGCTTTTGCTATGCTGCTTATGCCGGCGGCGGCCCTGGCGGACGAGGAAAGCGCCACAACACAGCAACCCTTACTGCAATGGAGCGACGACCTTTCCAAGGCAAAATATTTTCTTAATAATTATGCTTATTTCGATCTGGACGCACAGGTATTGCAGGCCGCCGATGTGCCATCTATGATAAAGGCTCTGCAAAAGACCGATCCCTGGGCCTATTATTTTACCGCCGAGGAATTCAAGCTGTTTGTTACGGAGATAGAGGGAGATTTTGTAGGCATAGGCGTATACATTACCACGGAGGACGGCAGCTTGTTTGTACAGGGCGTTATTGCCAACAGCCCGGCGGAGAAGGCCGGCCTAAAATACGGAGACATAATAGTGGGGGTGGATAAGCTTTCCGCCCCGCAAGCCACGGCGGACGAATTGGCGGAGGCCCTGGGTGGCGAGGAAAATACTTTGGTAACAATAAAGTACAAGCGGGACGGCAAGGTCATAGAGGAGGTTATGAGCCGCAAAAGCATAATGATACCCAGCATGGAGTATTGGCTGATGGACGATATAGTAGGCTATATACAGATAGAACAGTTTACCAGCCATACGGGAGAGGAGCTTGCCGCCGCGGTACAAAGCCTTAAAAAACAG
>WRIA01000109.1 GCA_009782975.1 Clostridiales bacterium | reverse complement strand
TGATTCTACGGGTCGCCGGTTGCTGAAAAAGGCCGCCGATACGGCCAAAGATCAATCCTATGTGCTGTATGCCCTTACCCAGGAGATATTGGATGCCCTTCTGTTACCCTTAGGCGGCCTTAACAAAGCAAAAACGCGGCGCATAGCCGAAGAAAACGGCCTTTTAGCCGCGCATAAGCCAGATAGCCAGGATATCTGCTTTGTACCGGATGGGGATTACGCGGCTTTTTTGACACGGTTGCCGGGCAAGGAGGCGCCTTGCGGGGATTTTGTGGATAAGGAAGGCCGCGTACTGGGGCGTCACCGGGGCCTTATACATTATACCATAGGCCAGCGCAAGGGCATAAATATCAGCTTCGGCGCGCCGCGTTATGTAACGGCCATAGACGCTGCCGCAAATACCGTTACCCTGGGGGAAGACAAAGACCTTTTTAAAAGCGGTCTGCTGGCCGAAAATATCAACCTTATTGCCATAACATCCCTTAAAGAGCCAATGGAAGTAGGGGTAAAGACCCGCTACAAGCAACCCGAAACCCCGGCTGTTATCTCCTTACTGCCGGATGGCTGTATCAAGGTGCTTTTTAAGCATCCCCAGCGCGCGCTTACACCCGGACAAGCGGCGGTATTCTACAGCGGCGACACGGTAATAGGCGGAGGAACGATTTTTTCATTATTATGATATTTCCCCCATTGTATTTTCTATAAAAAAGTAGTATTATAGCATAGGGAAAGGGAAATTTTTGTATTGATTATCAATACAGTATAATATTGCTTTTGGGGGTGTATATATGGATTTTGCCGCATTGCTGGCCCAAGCCAAACCGCCTAAACGGCAGACGGTAGCAGTGGCCGCCGCAGAAGACCCTGTGGTGCTTAAAACATTGGCCGATGCTTATAAAGAGGATATTGCCAATGCTATTTTATGCGGCAACGAGGATCGCATAAAGGAATCCGCCCTGGGGGAAGGGATAGATATATCCCCATTTTCCATAATCCACGCGGCGGACGAAAAGCTGGCGGCAGCGGCGGCTGTAGCCGCGGTGCGCGAAGGCCGTGCGGATATGCTGATGAAGGGCCTGCTGCAAACCTCCAACCTGTTAAAAGCCGTGCTGGATAAAGAGCATGGCCTGCGCGGCAGCGGCCTTATCTCCCATGTATGCGTGCTTTATTCCCCCATACTGGACCGTATGCTGTTTATTGCCGACGGCGGCATGGTCACTTATCCCGATCTGGCCGCCAAGGTAAAGATACTGGAAAACACCGTACGGGCGGCTAAGGGCATGGGTATAGCCTGCCCCAAGGTGGCGGTTCTGGCGGCTGTGGAGACTGTAAACCCGGATATGCCACCCACGCTGGACGCCGCGGCCCTTACCCTTATGAACAAACGCGGGCAGATAAAAGGCTGCGTGGTAGATGGCCCCCTGGCTATGGATCTGGCGCTTTCCAGCTACGCGGCGGAGCATAAAGGCGTAAAATCCGAGGTTGCCGGGCAGGCCGATGTATTGATCTTCCCCAACATAGAATCGGCCAACTGCGCGGTAAAAGTTTTTTCCTGCGCCGGCCACAGTATCTTCGGCGGGGTGGTAATGGGGGCGGCCGCGCCCATAGTGCTTTCCTCCCGGGGCGACAGCGAGCAAAACAAGCTGTATGCCATAGCCTGCGCGGCAAAAATCGCCATGAACAGTTAAGCAAACTTACCGCCCGGCTATACAGAAATATGTTTTAATAAACAAAAAATATTTGCGAAGTTAAACATTTTGTTTGCGAAGTTAAATATTTTGTTTGCGAAGTTAAACATTTTGCATCGTCGATCTTTCATTTTTGATAGTTAACAGTTAATCGTTTATCGTATTTAAAAAGGGGGCGGTATTCCTGCTAAATACAGAAAGCGCGGACGCTTTGTTCAAGATTTTGGCCCTTAACCCCGGTTCCACATCGACCAAGCTGGCTCTGTTTGAAGGCGAACGTCTGCTTGCGGAAAAGACTGTGCGCTACGACCCTTCGGACTTGGCGGGTTGCGCCACCCTTATAGACCAAAAACCCCTGCGCCTGGCCTGCCTGGAGGAATTTTTGCGGGAAAACGGCATAAATATGGCGGAGCTTTCCGCGGTGGTGGGACGCGGCGGCATGATACGGCCCCTGGAAGCCGGCACCTACACAGTAAACGATAAGATGCTGGCCGATCTGGCAGCCGGGGTAAGCGGGGTTCATGCCTCCTCCTTAGGGGGCATAATGGCCGAGGAGCTCGGCCGCCGCCACGGCATACCCGCCTATATAGTGGACCCTGTGGTCGTGGACGAGCTGGAGCCTGTGGCAAGGGTAAGCGGCCTGCCCGGTATCAGCCGTACCAGCGCCTTTCATGCCTTAAACACTAAATCCGTGGCGCGTATCTGCGCCAAAGACCTGGGCCTGCGCTACGAGGACGCCCGTTTTGTGGTTGCGCACTTAGGCGGCGGCGTTACCGTGGCCGCTCACCGTTACGGCCGCGTAGTGGATGTAAACAACGGTATCACCGGCGAAGGACCCTTTTCCCCGGAACGCAGTGGCGGCCTGCCCCTTAAATTTGTTATAGAGATGTGCTACTCCGGCAAATACAGCAAGCAGGAAATTATAGATTTTGCCAGTAAAAACGGGGGCATGAAGGCGTATCTGGGCACTCATGACCTGGCAAAGGTGGAACAACAGATAAGCCTGGGAGACGAAAAGGCCGCTTTGATAGTGGACGCCATGGCTTATCAGATAGCCAAGGAGATAGGCGCTATGGCGGCGGTGCTGGAAGGCCGCGCCCAGGCCATTATACTTACCGGCGGGCTGGCCCAT
This sequence comes from Clostridiales bacterium, assembly GCA_009782975.1. Next base: position 940 of record WRIA01000109.1, on the reverse strand, counting down.
TCCCTGCGCTTTACCGGCGCTATAAAACAGCGCGTGGAAGGGTTTGCCCCGGTCTATACTTATCCCGGCGAAAACGAGATGGAGGCTTTGGCATTGGGGGCCCTGCGCGTGCTTAAGGGCGAGGAAAAGGCCAAGGTTTATGATCCGGCGGAATAAAAACACATTGATTGCATTTTTGAAAGGAGTGATCTACCTTGGTCAACAAAGTGACCATCGACGAAACCGTTTGCAAGGGTTGCGCCCTTTGCACGGTAGCCTGCCCGAAAAAAATCTTACAGCTGGACGCGGGCCGGTTAAACATCAAAGGCTACCATCCGTCCGTTGTAAAAGCGCAGGAAGATTGCATAGCCTGCGCCATGTGCGCCATAATGTGCCCGGATAGCGCCATTACCGTGGAAAAGGAGGTTTGAACATGGCGGAACGTGTGTTAATGAAAGGCAACGAGGCCCTGGCGGAGGCGGCTATACAGGCCGGCTGCCGGCACTTTTTCGGCTATCCCATAACGCCGCAGACGGAGATAAACGCCTATCTTTCCAAAAGGATGCCCAAGATCGGCGGTACATATTTGCAGGCGGAAAGCGAGGTAGCGGCCATAAACATGGTGCTGGGCGCGGCTTCGGCCGGGGTGCGGGCCATGACATCCTCCTCCTCCCCCGGTGTATCCTTAAAAACAGAAGGCATTTCTTATCTGGTGGGCAGCGACCTGCCCTGCCTTATAGTAAATGTGCAGCGCGGCGGCCCCGGTTTGGGCGGCATACAGCCCTCTCAGGCCGATTACAATCAGGCCACCAAGGCGCCGGGGCATGGCGATGCCCATATACTGGTGCTGGCCCCCGCTACCGTGCAGGAAATGGTGGATCTGCCCTTTAAAGCCTTCCAGCTGGCGGAGCGTTACCGTATGCCCGCCATGATACTGGCGGACGGCCTGTTGGGGCAGATG
>WRIA01000108.1 GCA_009782975.1 Clostridiales bacterium | reverse complement strand
AAGCGCCGGCAGTAATGCCTATGGCAACCGCTCCCCGCACTATATCGATATGCAGCTCGTCTGCCGTTTCCACATGGTAAACGCGACAGTACCCGGTGCATATTTGTGCCAATTTTTTGCTGTTGGAACTGTTTTTGCCGCCCACCACTACCATAACATCCACTTGGCGTGCCAAGGCAAGCGCCGATAGCTGGTGTCTGGCGGTAGAAAGGCATATAGTTTGCTCTACCTTTATTTCCTCTGCCGCCTCTGTAAGCACGGCCAGGGTAGCGTTAAAATTTTCCTCCGTTTGGGTGGTCTGCGCTATTACGCCTATACGGGATATATCCGCCGTATTTACCAAACCGGCGGCAGCTTGCGGATCCGCGGCCACATAAGCGTTGCCGCCCGCCCAGCCTATAAGCCCTTCTACCTCCGGGTGATCTTTGTCGCCCACAATCACCACCCGGTAGCCGGATTCGGCCAGGGCTTGGGCCTTTAATTGGGCTTCTTTTACATAGGGGCAGGTAGCGTCTATAATGGTAAAGCCGCGCCGTTTGGCCTCCTTTAGCCGTTCGGGCGCTATGCCATGGGAGCGTATAAGCAAGGGACGGCTCGGGGCGACCTTCCAATCTTTAAGCGGAACTACAGCAAAATCTTCTTCCAGGCGGCGCACTTCCTGCGGGTTATGGATAAGCGGCCCATCCGAATACACCGGGCCGTCCTCCGCCGCCTGCATGGCCAAAGCCAGACTGCGCCGCACCCCAAAACAAAAACCTACACATTCCGCCAGCCTAATGCTCACTTAAGCGCTCCGAATCCGCAGATACTAACATTTGCAAGATATAATATTTTCTTCATCTTATTGCAAATTCCTGCTTTTATGGGGATTTTTATATGAAAGTATGGTTTTATATGACATTTTTCTGATGCAATTCCGTAACCTTTTGCTGAAAAAGCGCGGCTTGAGCGGCCAATATTTCCTGAGTGGCTTTGCCGGATGTTTCCAACTCTATTGGCCGGCCGATATTTACCGATACATCGCGCCGCCATAAGCGCGGCAGATCTCGGCTGTTGCTTATGGCCACCGGCAACACAGGAACCCCGGCTTTTAAGGCAATAAAAGCCGCGCCGGGCATAAACTGGCTTATCTTTTGATCTGCGTTGCGCCGGCCTTCCGGGAATATGCCCACGGTGCGCCCGTTTTTCATCAGCTTTATGGCTGTGCGCAGGGCGGATATATCCGATTCCTCCTTATTAAGAAAAACCGCGCCCAAACCGGTGCCGTAAAGCCAGCGGGTAAAGCCGTTGCGCAAAAATTGCTCCTTGGCAATAAAGGTGATATGCCTGGGGAAGGCCACGGCCAGCAATATTGGGTCGGCATAGGAGGAATGATTTGCGATGACCAGAAAAGCCCCCGTAGGCGGTATGTTTTCCCGCCCGTTTATGCGGCAGCCACCCAAAGCGCACCATATCTTGATCAGCGCCACGCCAAATCTGTATAAAAAAGGCATATTACCTCCCTGCCAGCTTAAGTATGCGCTCCGCTACCTGTTCTATGCTAAGGCCTTCGGTATCCAGCAATACCGCGTCTTTGGCCTGCACCAAAGGAGATACGGCACGGGAGCTATCCCTCTTATCCCGTTCCTCCATATCGCGCCTTACCTGTTCCTCGTCCACATTTTGGCCCTTGGCCGCCAGTTCCAGGGCACGGCGGCGGGCTCTTTCCGCCGGGGAAGCGGTAAGGAATACCTTGCACTCCGCTTGGGGCAGCACCTTGGTGCCGATATCACGGCCATCCATAACAACGCGACCCCGCGCGCCCAGACGCTGCTGCTGAGATACCAGGGCCTCGCGTACGCCGGCTACGGCGGAGACCGGGCTGGCCGCGTTGCCCACTTCGGCGGTACGGATATAGCCGGATACATCTTCTCCGTCACAATAGACCCTGTACTGCCCGCCTTCGTTTACCAGCTCTATGCAAATCTTACGCGCCAGGTCGGTAAGGGCGGCAGCGTCGTCCACGGCCATGCCGCGCCTTAAGGCCATTAAAGCCACTGCGCGGTACATAGCCCCCGTATCTATATACAAGTAATCCAGATGGGCCGCTACCAGCTTGGCAACTGTACTTTTGCCCGCGCCGGCCGGTCCGTCTATGGCTATCTGCTTTGCTGTCATGGCCGTCCTCCCGAAGAGAGATCTGTGACCGCGCGGTGAGCCAGCCCAATGGATACATCGTCCAGATGTATCATGCCTATGGCGAAGAATACCGCCACACACAGATGCTCTCCCTGGCGGGCCACGCTTATTTTGCCGCCGAAATTCAAACCGGCGGCCTGTGGCAGCACCTGGCGCAGCACCTCGTGGGTAGCGCCCGCCACCGCGCCTTCCTCGGCGTGATTATCGCGGATAACGCCTTCACGCTTGGCGCCCACCACGGCCCGCTCTATTATTTTGGCCACCGAGCTTACCGCCTCGCCGCCAAAATCCATAGCCGCCACACACACGCCAAGCGCGGAATAATGCTGCTTAAGCTCCCGCTCCTCGTCGCGGTTTTCGCTTATAGCCATACGCACCGCCGCCTGGGCCACCTTTTTGCTGTTGCCCGTTACCGCGTTTTCTTCCCGCCGCAACCGCTCCTCCATAGTATCATCCCCGTTTCAGGTAGGTTTAGCTACTTATTTCAGCTCTCTTAGTTTAAGTAACACTTCGTTAAAATTGATGGGCTTTGCTATATGAGCATTCATACCCGCCGCCAAAGCTTTTTCTATATCCTCCCTGAAAACATTGGCGGTCATTGCTATTATGGGAACCGTTTTAGCCTGCGGTATATCCAGGGCGCGTATATAGCGGGTGGCTTGATAGCCGTCCATTTCCGGCATTTGCACGTCCATAAATATCATATCGTAGCGATCCGGTTTTTCGGAGAACATTTTAAGAGCTATAGCGCCGTTTTCGGCGCAATCTATGCCTATATTGGTAGGTTCCAGCAAGGCCAGCACTATCTCGCGGTTGATAGCCACATCGTCCACAAGCAGTACGCGGCGGCCGGAAAAATCGTCGTCCTGTTCTTCGTTGCCGGATTTTTCCGCTTTAAAATCCGATCCTGCTGCCGCGGCGTACAAAACCTCCGTTACCTCGGATGGAAATATAGGCTTTGGCAGAAAACTATCCGCGCCCGCCGCTTTCGCCTCTTTTTCTACCGCGTCCAATTCTATGGAAGGTATCATAACAGCTACCGAATTATTTTTGGCTTCCTTTAATCTGCGGGTCAGTTCCGCGCCGCCCATGCCGGGCAGCTTGAAATCAACGATACAAATGTCGTAAGCGCCGTTCTTTTCGGCTGCCGCCAAAGCGGACGCGGCGTCTGCCGCCGTATCGCAAGGGATGCCCAGATGCTTTATGATGCCGGTAAGGGTTTTTATGGTAAGCGGGTCGTTATCCACGGCAAGTACGCGCAGCTTTTGCAGCTCCGCTTTGCGGGAGAAGGAAATATCCTCTTCGCCCGCCCCGCGTTGGAAGGGCACTATAAAGCCGAAGGACGAGCCCTTGCCAAGCTCGGATTCAAAGATTATCTCGCCGCCCATCCTTTCTATGATGCGCTTTGAGATAGCCAGCCCCAGCCCTGTGCCGCCGAAGCGTTTGGTTATGGTGTTATCGGCCTGCTCGAAGGAGTGGAAAAGCCGCCCTTTTTGTTCCTCGGAAATGCCTATGCCGCTATCCACGACTTCCACACGTACAAGGGGGCAGCCGTCTTTTTCGCCTTCCAGGCTGGCGGTAAGCATTATATTGCCGTTATCCGGCGTAAATTTTACC
>WRIA01000107.1 GCA_009782975.1 Clostridiales bacterium | reverse complement strand
CACTTTGGGCAATGTGTCCGCCCCCGGCAACGAGATAGTTTTCGACCTAAGCGCTTACGGATATTCTGCCGTGGATATCCACGCCGCCGCAGCCTGGTTTAAGGATTTCGATAAAACCATCAAAATTATAACCGATTACGGAGCCACCAGCGTAAAAACAAAAACCCTGTGGAACAACTCCGGCAAGCAAATTTTAATTACGGTACGCAACAACAAAATAGAGCATAAAAACATCTAAAGGCCCGCTTAACAGCCCAAGTTTTAAAAGTTTAGCGACCGTGCGCAAGTGCCGGGTTTTTGTATAACAGTTTACAAAAGCCCGGCACTTGTATTAAAATCAAAGCTATTGCGGGGCTGTCAAAAAAAGATGGAAAAGCAAATGACCGTATGCCGAAAAGTGACACCATATACGGTATCATACCGTTTATGTACAAGATATTGTACAAGAATTCGTACAACACTTCCCCAAAAACCATCCGACACAGAAAAAAGTGTTCAAATTTTAGACACTTTTGTCTAAAAATTAGACACTTTTTATAAGGTGGATTGGAAAGCTTTGCTAAATCATCCACTGCCTTTTATGTCCGCCGGTTTTGGCAGGAGATTGCCGTGTAAAGGAGAATTATCCCCTAAACGGAGGTACGGCCATGAAAAGTATAATCGTGGGCGCCGGTAAGGTGGGCTTTAACATCACAGGCATCCTCTGCCGCGAGGGGCACGAGGTAACGGTAGTAGATATAAGCCGCCACCGGCTGGAAAACATGACGGAGCATTTCGACATAAATACTGTGGAGGGCAACGCCGCGCGTATACCCGTTTTACAGGCGGCCGAGGTAGAGGAGACGGAACTTTTTGTAGCCGTTACCGACCGGGACGAGCTTAATATGATAGCCTGTTTTATAGCCAAAAGCATGGGCGCAAAGCGCACGGTAGCACGGGTGCGCGACCCGGATTACAGCAGCCTTAACAACGTGGAGCGCCTTAAAGCCCTGGGCACGGATATGCTTATAAACCCGGAGCAGGTAACGGCCCTGGCTATAAGCAACCTTATCAATTTTCCCGAAGCCAACTATGTGGGTTATTACGACAACGGCAAGGTGATACTGCTGGAATTGACTATACCGGAGGATTACCCTCATCCCGGCGTTACCTTAACGGAACTGCAATTTCCCGCGCCCTGCATCATAGCGGGCCTGGAGCATCAGGGCAGTTTTTTTATCCCACGGGGGGAGACGGCGTTTTGCCCGGGGGATTCCGTGCTGCTGCTGGCCAATATCGGCGATATAGGGGAGCTGGAACGTTACCTGGCCATAGAACACAACCCCATAAAAGATGTGGTGATAATGGGGGGCGACTTAAGCGGTTATTATCTGGCTAAGATTCTGGAAAAAGAGAGCCGCCGCTTTAATATCCGCCTGATAGAGCAGGACGAGGAACGCTGCCGCGAACTGGCCGGGGATCTGACCCACACCACGCTTATAGCCAGCGACAGCTTTAACCTGCAATTGTTCGAGGACGAAAATATCGGCGGCGCGGATGTGTTTGTGGCTGTTTCGGCGGACGACCGGGAAAACCTTTTTACCTGCGTGCTGGCAAAAAACCTGGGGGCCAATAAGACCATAGCCCAGATACGCAATGGAGATTTTATAAGTATGATGGAGCGCGCCGGTATAGATCTTGCTATAAGCCCGCGCAGCCTTACCGCCGACGCTATATTGCGTTTTATAAACCGCGATAAGATACTGGCACTTACCCGCTTCGAGCAGACCAGCGCGCAGATAATGGAATACATACTGCCCGAGGACGCTCCCGCGGCAAACCACCGCCTTATGGATATACGCTTCCCCCCCAAAGCCATAGTATGCATGATAATACGCGGGGAGGAACATATAATACCCTGCGGCCGGGATATGCTGCTGGCCAAAGACAGGCTTATAGCCTTTATAATGCCGGAGGCGCTGACCCAGGTGGAAAAACTGTTCGGAGCGTAAAAAGCAATAGATAATCCGCTATTTAAGCAAAACAAAAATATTTAACTTCGCAAATAAAATGTTTAACTTCCTAAACAAAATGTTTAACTTCGCAAATATTTTTGCTTGTTGATTTATATTATACTCCTCTGGCAAATAATATTCGTTTATAGTAAATGGCTTTTTTGAGGTTTTTGTATGCGCGTTATGCCGGTTTTATTCATTTTAGGCAAGGTGCTGCTGGTATTGGGCGCGGCCATGCTGTTGCCTTTGGCGGTGGCTTTGGGCTACGGCCAGGGCGATGCCGTGTCCTTTATTTACAGTATCATCCCCACCTGGCTTTGCGCCGGGTCGCTGCTGTTTTTTTGCCGCAAGAGCGGCCGCGTGCCCCTGCGCCAACGCGAGGGCTTTCTCTTTGTTTCTCTGGTATGGCTGGCGGCCGCTTTTTTCGGCGCTCTGCCCTTCCGCTTTGGCGGTTCTTTTCATGCCGCTTTTGTGGACGCGCTGTTCGAGAGTATGTCCGGCTTTACCACCACCGGGGCCTCTGTCCTTGTAAATATAGAGGATATGCCCAAAGGACTGCTTTTCTGGCGGGCTTTGACCCCCTGGCTGGGCGGGGCCGGCATTGTAATGTTGTTCGTAGCCTTCCTGCGCGGTAAGGACGGCAGCGGCGCGGGGGCGCAGATATTCAATGCCGAGCATTCCGGCGGGGAGCTTGCCGATAAAATAACCCCCCGCGTCAGCGACGGGGCCAAAGCCCTCTGCCTTATCTATGCCGGCCTTACCCTGGTGGAAGCGGCGCTTTTAGTTTGCGGCGGCATGGATATCTTCGATGCCATGGTACATGCTTTCGGCACTCTTTCTACCGGCGGATTTTCCAGCCGCAACATAGGCATAGCCTATTATAACAGCCCTTTTATAGAATGGGTAATAATAGTCTTTATGTTTCTTTCCGGCATAAATTTTGGGCTGTATTATCAGTTGCTTATACGCAACCGGGGCAGAATAATCCGCGACGAGGAAGCGCGCATTTTTACCCTGATATGTGTAGTATCCGTAATTTTGATAACAGCCTATCTTAGCTATAGGCAGGTTTACGCCGGCAAGGGCTTTGGTTATACTCTGCGGCAGGCCGCTTTTCAGACGATATCGGTCGCCACCACCACAGGTTTTTCCACCGCCAATTATGATATTTGGCCGGCTTTTCCCCGCTGCCTGCTGCTCTTGCTGATCTTTGTGGGCGGCTGCATCGGTTCCACCGCCAGCTCCATCAAGGTAAGCCGGGTTATAGTGGCCTTTAAGGCCTGCCGCAACGAACTGCTGGAAATGGTCCAACCCAGGCTGGTAAAAAAGCTTTACCTTAACAAAAAGCTTATAGGCCAGGGCACGGCGCAGCATTTGATGTTCTTTGTAGGCTCCTTTTGCTTTTTTATCCTGGCCGGGGCGGTTTTGCTTACCCTAAGCGATCTGGATATAGCGGACGCGCTTTCGGCCTCCCTGGCTTGTATAAGCAATGTGGGGCCCGGTCTGGGCGGCATAAGGCCGCCTTTGGATTACGCGTCTTTGAACACGCTGGCCAAGTGTGTGCTGATATTCAATATGATGATCGGGCGCTTGGAAATATTTACGGTGCTGGTACTGTTTTTGCCCAGAGTATGGAAAAAATAAAAAAGCCGCCTTATGTGAACTGACCCCAAAATATTAGACAAAAAATCAGGCGGCTTGCAAGGAGTGAGTTCGGTAATCAACCGGACTCATTCCTTTTAATTTTACTTTAGTTCTTCGATTGTTGTACCAATAGATATATTCGTGTAATTCCTGAATG
>WRIA01000106.1 GCA_009782975.1 Clostridiales bacterium | reverse complement strand
ATATTTGTTGGTCATCACGGAACCTTGAGCCGCCATCACGGCACGGCTGGTGAAATTCTCGGAGGCAATGAGTTCCAGCTTATCCCTCTGCCGCCGCAACTCCTTGGCGATAGATTCGGCTACAGCCGGGTCGGCTTCCTGTAAATACTTGAAATCAAACATGTGCATCCCCCTTATATTTTTTAATATTATTTTCCATCTCGCTTATCATAGCCAGCCGCTCCCCATGGCGGCCCCCCGCGAAGGCCGTGTTGAGCCAGAGGCGCGTTATTTCCGCCATCTGCTCAAAGTTAAGTACGCGCGCGCCCATCACCAAAATATTGGCGTCGTTATGCTCGCGGCTGCAAGCGGCCGTAAAATTATTGTGGCATAAAGCGGCGCGGATGCCGGGGCATTTGTTAGCCACTATGCTCATGCCTATGCCCGTGCCGCAAATAAGTATGCCACGGGCACATTCCCCACTGGCTACGGCTTGGGCCACGGCCCGGCCAAAATCCGGGTAATGTACGCTTTGCTCATCAAAGCAACCGAAGTCGCGGCTGGGCAAACCTTCCTCCGTCAGCAGGGATTTTATATGTTCCTTGGCGGCAAATCCGGCATGGTCGCTACCAATAGCTATCATATTAACTCCTTTTATATATTATTCTTTAACTTTCAGCTTTATTATAACAAAATTTGTTTATTAATGCCAGCCTCGATTTTAAAAATATATTATACATCTTGATCCTGATCCGTTATACGCATCATGCGGTAGCCTATGCCCACATGTGTTTGCAGATAAAGCGGGTCGGCGGTGTTTTTTTCTATCTTTTTGCGCAGGGTGGCCATAAAGACCCTAAGGGACTGGGTATCTGTTTCCAGGGTGCTTGCCCACACCTCCTTTAATATATAATTATGGGTCAGCACCTTGCCCACATTTTGCGCCAGCAGCGTTAAAAGCTTGTATTCTATGGGTGTTATATGCACCTCGGCGCCGTCCACAAAAACGCAGCCCGCCGCGTGATCTATGGTAAGGCCGCCGTTTACAAAGGTACTGGGGGAAGAAGGGTTGTTTTGCTCATAGCTCATTTTGCGCAAAGCTACACGCACCCTGGCCAGCAGTTCCTCCACACTGAAGGGCTTGGTAAGATAATCGTCGGCTCCGGCGTCCAATGCCTGTATCTTATCCTCTACCTCGCCGCGGGCGCTTACCACTATTATGGGGTTGTGTGTCCAGCTTCGCAGCTTGGCGATAATCTCCACACCATCCATATCGGGCAGACCCAGATCCAAAATAAACAGATCCGGTTGGGCCGATACGGCCTCTCTGATAGCGGCGCCACCGTTTGCTGCGGCGCGATGTTCGTAGCCAAAGGCGGAAAGCGTGGTCGTTATAAGGTTGCGTATGGCGTTATCGTCCTCTATCACTAAAACAAGCTCTTTCAATATAATCCCTCCAAATCCAGGCTAAAGCCTATAACGGTACCGGCGGGCAGGTTATCTTGCACATATATTTCCCCGCCATGGGCCTTGATTATGGATTGACAAAGTGCCAGCCCCAGGCCAACGCCCTGCCGGCCGCCTATATCACTGTTTCCTGCGGCATAGAACATCTCGAATACGCGGGCTTTATCGGCCTCCTTTATGCCCGGGCCGGTATCCGCTACCTCCACCACTGCCTTGCCATCCCTTGCCATAGCGATTATTGCGATGTTCGAATAAACAGGCGCGTATTTTACGGCATTATCCACGATATTTATAACGACCTGCATAAGCAGGTTTGGCTCCGCCTTTACCATCAGCAGTTCCTCCGGTAAGGAAAGCTCCAGTATCTGGTTCTTGCCGCGTCTGTTGATATGCCGCAGTGCTTCCGGCAGTATTTCCTGTAGTAGTTCCGGCTGCAAGCGTATGGACATACTGGAGTTTTCCAGGCGCGTTACAAAAAGCAGATTTTCTACCATATTTTTAAGCCACTCGGCATCGTCATATATACTCTGATACATCTGCCGCCGCATATTTGGTGTTATTTGCCCCTCGCTGTTAAGCAGTATATCGGCGGCCCCCGCTATGCCTGTAAGGGGCGTGCGCAGATCGTGAGAAACAGTGCGCAGTAAATTGGCGCGCAGCCGTTCCGTCTCCGCTTCCTGCGCGGCGCGCTCGCTGGCGGCGCGCAGTCGCTCTTTTTCCAGGGTAAGGGCTATGGCATCCAGCAAGGGAGGAAGCAAGGACTGCAAAGAGCGGGGCAGATCCTCCTTTTCCGGTAAAGATACAAAGATAAGGGCAAATACCGTTTTGCCGCTCTGTACAGGGTAAAGCAGGTTCTTTTGCCCTGCGCCGACGCTTACAAAAGGTCTATCCGTTATTTCCCGCATAGCAAGCCATTCCCGCAATTTTTTTCTTTGCGCTTCCGTAAGCCACTCAGTATCCCCGCCTTCCTCCTCCATACCTATAGGTTGGCCCGGCTCACCCTCCTTTACCGGTATAAGCGCAATATTATGACGGCTAAGGGTCTGCAATTCCCTTGTAACCACATCAAGCATTTCTCTATCACACTTTGTTTGCCGCAATCCCTGGCTTATTTTCAGCAGCAGCTCGGAACGGCGGGTCTCCAAAATTTCCTTATCCAGCTGTTCGCGAAAAACAGTCATAACGGAACTGATAACAAGGGAGGATACAAGCATTATTATAGCGGTAAGGGTGTATTGCAGGTCGAATACAAAGAGCGTAAAACGCGGTTCCGCAAACAGGCAGTTGAACAGCAGCACGCCCAAAACGGAGGAGACTATGCCGTAAATCCGCGCCGATGTAAGAGAAGATATAAGCAATATGCCCAGTATATATATAGTTATGATATTGGCTTCCGAAAGGCCCAGCACATAAAAGAGCAAGCCCACCAAGGTGCAGGAGATCAGTATCATGGAACTGTTTTCTGTATCCCGCCGTCGGTTGCCTGTTTTTATATGCATGAACCAGCGTTTTGGCAGAAGTATTTTGCGCACCGGCCCGCCCTCCGTTCCTATATATAAAGTATAACATATCATAAGGCTTTTTGCATCCGTTGATGGGGATATTGCCGCAAATATCCTGTTTCTTTATAAGAATTTAACACAAAAGGCCAAACATTAACGGGATATTAATTTTCTTCGGGATTTTTAAGTGCTAAAATAGTTATGTAACAAGCGGTCTAAAAAGAAAGGGGTGGATTTATGGGAACCGTGGAAATTGTTTTTATCGCCATAGTTGCAGTATTGTTTATAGGTTTTGCTTTTCTTAAAATAAGAGGCAACAACAAAAAAGACTGATAAAGCAATATAACGGCATAGGCAAACACCGGCATCCTAATTATGACAACCCTGTCACATAATATGCCGGAAGCAAGAAACCGCAGGATAAAAGCCTAAAAGTGACACCGTATATGGTGTCACTTTTAAATATGACAACCTTGTCATAAAAAGTGACAGGGTTGTCATAATTTTTCCGGCCTATGTCTTTTGGTATCCGCAGCTTGCTTTACTTAATGCTTGCCGCGCAATTGATAAATTGATCTTCTACCTCCAGCAGGGTCTTGACTATTTCCGGGTCGAACTGGCCGCCCGAGCCGTCGCAGATGATTTGGACGGCGTCCTTATGGGGCATGGCCTTTTTATAGCAGCGCTCGCTGACCAGGGCGTCGTAAACATCCACCACGGAAACTATGCGGGCGGCCAGGGGTATATCCGGGCCGTTTACTTTATCCGGGTAGCCCTTGCCATCCCAGCGCTCGTGATGAAAGCGGCAGATATTATAGCAATGTTTAAGGTAATCGTCCTCGCCCACTTCCCGCAAGGA
>WRIA01000105.1 GCA_009782975.1 Clostridiales bacterium | reverse complement strand
CGTATTTTTTCAACCATATATGGTCAACGGCATCTCCGCTCTGATGGATAACCGGGATACCTGGGAAAGGTTGGGCAGCTTTACCGATAAGCTGCCGGAAAAAGTATCCTTTGCGGACGGCGGTTTACTTTCTAACTTTCCCATAGACCTATTTAAGCGTTTCGGTATCCCCAGAGCCCCTACCTTTGGCGCGCGGCTCGGCAACAAACACCGCACCGCAAAAGACATAGAAAAGATAGGGCAATACGCAGGAAACCTGTTCAACTCCATGCGCCACTATGCGGATTACGATTTTATTTTTAAAAATCCTCTTTACAACCACCTTATAACTCATATACCAACAAACGATTATAATTGGCTGGATTTTGCTATGAGCAAGGAAGATAAGCTGGGGCTTTTTAGGGAAGGCTTTATGGCGGGTTATAAGTTTTTGGAAAGTTTTGATTGGGCGCAATACAAGGCTCTTAGGGCCGCCGAGATGGAAATGCAGCGCGCGAACAGGCAATAGCCGGCTGGGTATCCGGGGAGGGAGATTGCTGTGGAAAACAACTATTTTAAGGGGAATTGGCCGCGTAAATTGCTCCTGGGCAATGGTAGCATTTCCGCGCGCTTTCGCAACGCCATAACGCTCCTTTTCGCGCTGGCCTTTATAGCCATCATCATTGCCATGTCCTCCGCTTTCGACGGCCTGCTGTACCGCTATTCCGCCGATGTAGCCCGCCGCTACGCGGTAAGCTCCGCGGAGGCCTTCGGCGCCCATATAGGCAAGGAGATCGGCCTTTTATCTAAAGCGGCACATTCCGGCGCTGTTATAGAATGGATGGCCGACGAAAATAACGAAGCTAAAAAAGCCCTGGCCTTCGAGGAATTGTCGGCCATCACGGGGGAGCTGTACAGCTATAACCTGTATGTGGGCATAGAGGGTTCCTTCAACGAATACGCGGTGGAGCAGGATTACAGGCCCAGCAGTCACCGGCCCTTCGCGGTGCTGGATGAAAACGATCCTATAGATGAATGGTATTTCGATTGCGTTACATCGGAAAGGGCTTATTTGATAAAAGTAGGCATGGATCATGTACTGCAAAGAAAACGGGTCTGGCTGGATTACAAGGTAGTAAAAGATGGCGCTGTTCTGGGGGTAATATGCACGGGGCTGGAGTTTTCCTATATCACAGGAGAGCTTTATTCCCAGTTCGACAACGAAAATATGCGCGGCTTTATTCTGGACGATACCGGCATCATCTATATGGATAGCTCCCTGTTGCTTAACGATGAATACTTGCGCAACGATTTTGAATCCCGGATGGACAGCCTGTTTTCCGATAAGATCATGCTGGCCGCTCTTAACGCGCACTTAGACGATATGGCCGGTTATTCCGAGGCTTCGCGCATACCGGGAGTAGTGCGGCTGCCGGATGGTGTCTATCGTTTTGTAACTATCGCGCCCATCCGGTATACAAACTGGTCCTCCGTAATTTTATCCGATCTTTCGCCCAATTTGAACATAAAGATGCTTATGCCGCTTATACTTATCATTTTGCTTTCGCTGATAGCCTTTGCCATAGCCACAAACGCCATCAGCCGCCGGCTTATATTCCTGCCCCTTGAACGGCTAGTAAGCAGCCTGGGTCAAATAAAAAACACCGGTGAAAGCCATATCTATGGTGCCGAACGCACGGACGAATTCGGCAAGCTTTCCGTCACCATACAGGATCTGTTCACAAAAGCAAATTATGACGCGCTTACAGGTATTTATAACAGGCGTTTTATGGAAACTAACCTTAACAGCCTTATGGGGCTTTTATCCCGCTCCGGCAGCTTTCTTAGTATTCTTATGATAGACGTGGACTTTTTTAAGCTTTACAACGACACCTACGGCCACGATCAGGGGGACGCTTGCCTAAGAGCGGTCGCAACAGCGCTTGGTACCGCCGTGACCAGGGCCAGCGATTTTGCCGCTCGCTACGGCGGAGAGGAATTTGTTATAGCACTGCCCCATGCCGACGAAGCCGGTGCCCGTATGATAGCCGAAAAGCTGCTGGAGGACGTACGCGGCCTAAATATCCCTCACGAAAAAAACGCCGCGGCGGATTGCGTAACCGTATCGGTGGGCGTGATGACGGCCGTTACCGCCCATACCCACAAATGGGAGGAATATATAAAATGCGCGGACGAGGCATTATATATATCTAAACAGAGCGGGCGCAACAGATATACGCATCACAATTATCCGGCAGACCGGCAATAATATATATGCTGTTTTAACAGGCATTTAAACCATTTTACGTTAAGAGTAAGCCCAAAATCACGATACTACTTGTAAGCTGATTTTTAAGGAGGAATGAGAATGTTCGATTCAACACAACCGCCGCTGCTGGTCTTGCCCGTCACCATGCAACAAACCACCCTTTTTTCTTCCCAGGAGGGTTATAACCTGCATATCACAAACGAGAACAGGGTATTCGTAAGCTACAAAAGAGGTTGGACTCTCCCCCTTTCCGTGCAGCAAAGAAAGTTTGTCTCCACCGAACCGTTGCTTCTTATACGCAACAAAGGGCGTATAACATCCGAAGGCAGTACATTTATAAAGGGTTACGCACATCAGTTTGCGGATGAAAACGGCAAGGAACCGGCTTATGTGCTTAAGGAGGCTATCTTCCCCGATGCCACAGATACCGAATGGACATTGGTTCCGGGCAAGGTAAACATGGTATGGCTGCAATACGGCTTTAAAAACCAATATTGCGGCGATTCCTCCGTTGATATGGAAAAGTTTTATTACGGTAAAATTATGGTCTTCCGCTTTTCCATAGTGGAGGACGTAGCGCCCAGGCTGGACAAAAAAGCCGATATCCCCGATACGCACGAAAAACAGTACCGCGTTATGGAAGATCTGCTGCTTAACGAAGGCTGGAGCCTTACAGACGGCGATACGCAGCAGCACATAATCTCGCTTTTATCCTCCCACGGGCTGGGCGCCTTTACGGATGCGGCTAAAACCGCTCTTAAAATGGCAGGGGCATAAAACCCCGATACCCGCTTTTATATAACAAAAAAAGCCCGCAAAAGGGCTTTTTTTGTTTAGCGCGGATACCTTTAATGTATTGCCGATTCGGGGTGGAAAACGATACGGTCACGACCTTGCTCTTTGGCCATATACAGTGCATCGTCCGCCATTTGCATAAAATCTTCCATGCCTATATCCCCTCTTTTGCCCGGGTGGCATATCATACATCCTATGCTTAAAGTAACATACGGAACAACGGAAGCCTCGTGTGGTATCTTATGATCGCGCATGGCGTTCAATATGTCGTTCGCAACCCTTTTTGCTATTTCCTCATTTGCGCCGGTAAGGGAAACGACAAACTCCTCTCCCCCGTAGCGGGCGGCAAAATCGCTCTTTCTTACCGAGGTAGCTATAATATCGGCAATGGCGCAAAGGCACTTATCCCCCTCCGGATGACCGTAAAAATCATTATATTTTTTGAAATGATCGACGTCTATAAAAAACAGCGATATGCAAAGGTTTTCGTTGCGGACATGCTGCCATTCACATTCTATATACGCGTCAAAGCTCCTGCGGTTATGAAGCCTTGTAAGATAATCCGACGACGCCAGGGTCTCCAATTTTTTTGTGGATAAAAAATTGTTTTTTCTGGAGTTCCAGTACATAAAAGCGGCGCACGATGCCAGAACAAACGAACAAACCACGTTGATAAGGCTGGGATAAAAATTAGGTATATAGCTCTTTTCTATAAACAGGAATAATACCACCGCTACTACATATAATGCTTCCAAGACCAGCGTTACCGATATCCTGAAACGCAGAAAAAAGCCGAGAGCAAACAT
>WRIA01000104.1 GCA_009782975.1 Clostridiales bacterium | reverse complement strand
AGTAGCCGGAACTGTTATTGCTATCCCCATTTATACGATCACCACAAACATGCGGCCGGCCTATATAGAGGATTATCAAATTGGCATGGGCGACCAGGAGGGGCGTGGCACCCCCGCAAATGAGAGCGACAGCATTGCGCCTGGCGCCACGGATTCAAAAGAAAGCGAAGTGCAGGAGTTAACTGCGGCGCAGCCTTCTGCCGAAGCTCCGGAAAAGCCGATCTTGAACGCCGAATTACAGGAGGATCCGGTTGCTAAACAGCCTATAGCGGAACCATCGGCAACAGAAGTATCTGTCGCAGAACCGCTTATCACGGAACCGCCTGGCACAGAAATGTCCGGCACAGAACCATCTGTCGCGGAACCGCCTATCACAGAGGCGCCTGTCACAGAACCGCTTATCGCAGAACTGCCCGAAACAGAGATGACTGACACAGAACCACTTATCGCAAAACCGCCTGTCATTGAACCGCCTGTTGCCAAAGCGCCTGACTTAGAGCAGCCAATCATCTCTGGCAATCAATATACCATTGCTGACTATTACGGTGAAGACGGCGGCTTTTCCGCTCTCGGGCTGGCGCTTGAAGAAAATAATTCCGAAAAGCAGCTGACAGTAAAGGCCGGCGACCTGCTTATAGTAGGCGACCGGCTCTACATAGTTGTGGCAAATTCCCTTACACTCTCTTTTTACACCCAATCTTCTCTTAATCATGCTATAAAATGGTGGACTGATTATCTTAACAGTTGGGCGGAAAGCGGTAAAGTAACAGAGAGATAACCGAGAAAACCGTATAATAATTTGAGTGTCCTTACAGGATTCTCAAATCCCATAACGACACTCGTAGTGGTGCGGTAGATGGGACTTGAACCCATACGCCCTGCGACACACGCCCCTCAAACGTGCCTGTCTGCCAATTCCAGCACTACCGCATATAATCTTTTTTATTATGCTATGCATAATGTGTGGGTATATCTGACGGTTACGGCACAGTTGCTACAACCGTATGACAAAAAGTATTCTACCACATTGCATATATGATTGCAAGTTTTTTGTATTATTTAAGCCCGGCTTTTAAAATAAACATTGTAAATCGGCAGGGTTTTATGCTATTTTTCAGATGATGACACCATATACGGTGCTTATATTACACCATATATGGTGTCACCGCCATAATTTTACTACATAACACGCAGCAAACGGCTGTTTTCCGTTATGCCGGGTATGCGCCCGCGCTTGGCCACATCCACGCCCGCTACCTGCTTTATATCCATGGTCATATCTATAGGCCGGGCTCCGGAAATATAGCTGCCCACGCCAAAGGCCGCGGCCCCGGCCTCTTTTAATAAGCGCAGGCGTTCCGGGGTCAATCCTCCGGAAACGAACACCTTTACCTGCTGGTATCCGGCCCTATCCAACCTAGCCCGAACTTCCCGCACCAGCTCTATGCCCACGCCTCCGCGTTCGCTGGGTGTATCCAGCCTTACCCCGGCCAAATGCCCACCCATGGCCTTAGCCACACGCAGGCTTTCTTCCGCCTCGTCTTTAAATGTATCCACCAATATAAGCCGCGCGCTGTTTTTTGGCATACATTCATCATAAGCAAGGGCCGCCGCCACCGTATCGCCCGCTATAAGGAACAATGCATGAGGGGCTGTACCCACCGGTTCCGCCCCGGCCAGCTTGGCGCCTAATATACAACTGGCGCTTCCTACCCCGCCTATAATGGCGCTGCGCTCCATAACCGGAGCAACAGCCGGATGCACATGGCGCGCGCCGAAAACTGTTACGGGGCTATCCCCCGCTGCTTCCACTATCTCCGCCGCAGCCGTGGCCCAGCCGGAAGAGGAGGCAAGTATGCCTAAAAGGGGTGTTTCCAGGGCCCCGTATTGCGCATAAGGGCCGCTTATGCGCATAAGCACCTCTTTTTCCTTAAAACGCTCTCCCTCCGGCAATGCCCATACCTGCGCGTTCCTGCCTTTAAGCAGGCTTATTGCTTCCGGCAACCCGGCAAAAACACCGGGCTTGCGCGCGAATATCTCGGCTTGCGCCTCTTTTGCGGCCAGACCCATATGATCCAGTATTTGCAGTGTTTTAACAAAATATATATCCGTGGTTGCGCCGGCAAGTATCTCCTGGTGGGTTGCGGAGAATAAGGGCCTGTCCTTTTCCACCCTAAGCTCGGATACCGCATCAAGATTTTCTATGCGTTCACGCATAAGCAGAACCTCTTTTCCAAGTTTGAGGCTATATTCCCTTTTTCGGCGGGTTTTTCCTCTATTGTTCGTATAATTTGCGGTACATTTCGTAGCTTTCATAAACATGGGTTATGTAGCGGCGCGTTTCGGCAAAGGGAATATTATCCAACGTCTTTGGCGTGCCATCCCACAGCCCCTTTGCCAGCCAGCCGTCCACATTGCTGATACCGGCATTGTAGGCGGCCACGGCCGCAACCGTGTCGCCGCTGTAGTAATCCCGCAGCCAATCTATGTACCAGCAGCCTAAGCGGATATTGATCTCCGGCAACCAGATATCCTCCTCCACCGGCCCGAACCCGGCCGTATCCGCTATCCAGCTGGCGGTGGAAGGCATGATCTGCATCAAACCGCGGGCTCCGGCGTGGGATTCCGCCGCCTCGTTAAAGGAGCTTTCCACGCGGATTACCGCAAAGACCAGCCAGGGGTCTATATCGTATTCGCCCGCGATGGCCTCTACCTGCTCCCGGTAATCCAAAGGAAAAAAGTGGCGCAGAATAGGCCCGCGGCAGAAAAACAGGCCTATAAACAGGCCGGCGGCAGCCAGCACCGCTACCATAATGTAAAGCCCGCAACCGGGTTTGTTTTTGTTCATATAATCTCCTGAAGTGACCGGCCAAGCGCCGACAGTTTTGCGCGCAGGCTTTGTTCGCTGCCGTTGTTTTCTATTACCCTGCTGACAGCGGCGGCCTGGATCTCCACCGGCAACTGCGCTTTAAGCCTGGCCGCGGTTTCCGCCTTGCTTAAGCCGTCGCGCTTGGCCAAGCGGATAAATATTTGCTCCTTTGGGGCGGTTATAAGCCAGACTTCGTCCAGCATATCCGTAAAGCCGCTGCCTATAAGCAGTGCCGCTTCCAGCACTATCAGCTTTCGCCCCTTTTTGCGATACACCTTTATCAGCTGCTCCGCTTCCTTACGGATACGCGGGTGGGTTATGGCGTTTAAGCGGCTGCGGGATGCTTCGTCGCTGAAGATCAGCGCGGCCAGCGCTTTGCGATCCAGCCCGCCTTGGGGCAATATGTATTCGGCGCCGAAAGCCGCGCTTATTTCATTATAGGCGGGCTGGCCCGGTTCCACAACCTGCCGGGCCAATTCATCCGCGTCTATAACGGCCGCGCCCATTTCCGCCAATATGGAGGCGGCCAGGCTTTTGCCGCTGCCTATCTGCCCGGTCAGGCCTATCACCTTGGTCATAAAAGTTCTCCTATGCGGTCATCTATATACGGATGCGCGCAACATAACAAAAACTGCTTGGCATCTACATTGGCTTCAGGTTTTTATTTAGCCTTTCTATCATCCATAAAAGACGCTTATTGCGCCCGTCATCTGTTTTTGCGTCCAGGTAGGCCCTGGTGTAAGTCCTTTTTACAGACAAGGACATTGCCGTAAAATTGATGTAGGCGGGGTCGTGCGCTTTAAGCAACTCCGCTAATACCGCTATCTCTTTATCCGTAACAGCCGGGGGCTTAGGCGCGTCCCATTGGCCGTTCTTTTTGGCTTCCTCTATTTTAGCCCTGCCCTGATCTGTCATTGCGTTTTGTTTTTCAAGCATTTTAACCAAAGCCTTGTTCTTCTCCGACCATTTACTGTTTTTTCTTCGCGCGGAAAAGT
>WRIA01000103.1 GCA_009782975.1 Clostridiales bacterium | reverse complement strand
CGTACATGATACTGCTTTTGCCGCCACCGCCGGTTAAAGCCACCACATCGCCATTAACTAAATTCAGCGGCTTCCAGCTGGAGGGGAAAGCAAACTCTTGCTTGGCTGCTTTAGAACGGGTAACTTCGGCTGCTCTAGCCTTTGGCAGAGGAACTGCTTCTAAAGCAGACACCTGCCCGAAATGACGGGCAAATATGCTTTCCAGGCTCTCCTCACTTTCTTTTATCATTGCTTCATAACGGCGCATCAAATCCTCCGCTTTAACGGTCACATGCGCGCCGCCGCCGCCGCTGCCCCCGGCATGACCGTCTATCAACGCGAATCCCAGTTTGACGCTAATTTGCTTGATCAAACCGTGAGCGCGGCTGTAGGACATATTTTGATCTTTGGCCGCTTGCGCTAATGAACCGGTAGCTTGTACTCCTTTAAGCAAACGATACGGACCTTCACCGAATGCTTTGCCCCCATCATCAAGCCAAATCCTATACTTAAGCTTCATTATCCCACCCTCCCATTACTCACTGGGTAACTTCCGGTTATTCTGTCATCAAATCCCATTGCTGCAAAAATGCTTCTTTAGAAACGCTTAAATGCTTGCGGGCGCGGGTCTCCGCCAAATTACCATCCTGTAATACTATAGACCTAAACAGCTTATCATGCTCCTCCCAGGAGTTTTGCATACGCCCCTCCACCTTAAAGGAATAGGCCCTGAAAAGCTGTATATAATCGTTGTACAGCTTAAGCAGGGTTTCGACCCTTTTGTTATTGCAGTTCTCGTAAATGGTAAAATGAAAAGACTGGTGAAGCTGCATCTCTTTTTCGTGGTCACCGGCGTCGATAGCCTCGCGCATCTTTTCCAGCAGATCGTGAAGTCTATCCGACACATCGGAATCGGCCTGTTCCGCCACCAGGCGCGCCGAGTAACCTTCCAGTATCATACAGACATCGTAGATATCGGCGGCCTCTTTGCTGCTTAACTGGCGCACCTCTACCCCACGGCGGCGGTGATGTTTTACCAGGCCCTCACTTTCCAGCTTGCGCAAGGCCTCCCGCACGGGGGTACGGCTGGCGTTAAGGTTGCGCGCCAGATCATCCTCCACCAGATGCCCGCCGGCCGGCAGCTTGCGGGATATTATGGCGTCCCTAAGGTATTGATATATAAGTTCCCGCATGGGAACAAATTCGTTAGCCGCGGCGTACTCGGCAAAGCCGGCAAACAGGTTGTCTTGATTGTTGTTGATGTTTTCCATAATTATCACTCCATTTGTGGTTGTGGCTTATTGTTTCTCTGTATCCAAAAATATTCGACGCTTAATTTCCATACCCTGCCTTAAACACAGTTTTATTATATCACAAGCACTATTCTATAACCACCAGATCCCGGTTGGTGGTGTTAAGGTTTTCCCCACCTTCAGGCCCGGCCATTACCACATCCTCCACCCTTATAAGGGCCCGACGGGGAAAACAAAGGGAAGGTTCCACGGTAAAACACATACCGCTTTCCAGAATACGTTCCTCCCCTTCCGCCAAAAAGGGCCGCTCGTGTACATCCTTGCCAATGCCGTGTCCCAGCCGGTGGCCAAATTCCCGGTCATAGCCGCCTTCCGCGATTATCCTCCGGGCCAGCCGGTTCAACTCCGCGCCCCTTACCTGGCCCGCCTTCATAGCTGTTATCGCCTCCTTTTGCGCGCGCACTATCAATTCGTAAGCCTTTATAATATCCGGCTTTGGCTCCCCTATAAAAACGGTGCGGCCAAAATCCGAACAATACCCTTGGTATAACACACCGTAATCGAAGGCCAGCACATAGCCACGGCGCAAAACCGGATAATGATCCCCATATGCCGCCCCTTCCAATGGCCCGAAATTCATAACGGAGGTAGTAAAGGATGTGGCCTCGGCGCCGAATACCAAAGCCAGCCGGTCTATCTCCGCGGCTATCTCCTCCACCGCCGCGCCGGGCTGCAATTTGGGAAAAACCGCGTTGTAGATCTTGTCGCAAACAGAGGCCGCCTTGCCCATCAAAAGCTGCTCTTTAGGATCTTTTTTTGCCCTCATACGCTGTACCGTAGAATCAAAATCCACCCACGAGACCGCCAGGTCTTTTTGCAGGCGCAAAACCAGGCTGGAGGTTATATCCTGTAAATATGCCAGTTTTTGCCCCGTAAGGCCCAGCTTGCCACAGACGCCAACAAATGTTTCCCCGCACAGATCCCCGTCGGGAAAAGTAACAACCTGGCTTATAAGGGGATACCTTTCGATCGTTGCCAAAAGGCCTAAAGCGCTAAGGCGGGAATTGAAGTAAACGACCTCTTTTTCCGTTATAAGCAGCCCCGCGTATTCCGCGCTGTTTTGGCGCTGGCGGGTATTGTCCGTTTTAGCGCGCGGGGCGCCGGTAAAATATTCCAGGCTGGCGTCCAGGGGCAAAAAAACACCGGCCACGCCCTGCTCTTGCATTTTTGTGCGCAAAAACTCTATCCTTGCAGCATTATCCATATCAGACCCTCCTCTTAACTGCTATTTAATTCTGCGTATTTTCCGGTAATCCTGCCAGAAATTACACAAACCCTTGTGCTGCACCATAGTATAAGCACTGTTTTTAAGCAAAAATTTATAGCTTACTATGATAAAAAATTAGGTTATAACAGACAATATGGTTACAAAAAATTTTTTAAAAAATATTTATTTACCATATTGACACTGGGGCCGCTCCATAGTTTATATTATATTTAAGCTCAAATATGAGCATCGGATCGGTGACAACCACAAAAAGAGAGGAGTGTTAATATGCAAATATTTATTTTGACCATCGCGGAACTGCTTAATGCTACCTGCGATTTACTGGAACTGGCCGGCAACGATGAATACCTTACGGAAGCGAAAGGTAAACTGGAATCCAGGACGCTGGAATTGATAAACTGCGCTATCGAGCTTTACCAGCGGAAAGGAGAAAACGATGCAAGAGAACGAAACAATATTAAAAGTGCATAAAACAGATGCCGTAAATAAAATGGGTAATTTTTACACTAAGGAAAAATATCTGAATTTTGCTATCGAGGACGAGCTTTACAGTGTGGAGACCCGTTATGTTATACAGATCCTGAATATGCCGGAGATCATCACCGGTCCGGATATGCCCACCGGCATGAAAGGCTTTGTATATCTGCGCGGCAGCCTTATACCGGTGTACTGTACGCGTAGGCAATTCGGCAAGGATGACGGCTCTTTTTGCGAGCATAGCTGCATCTTAGTGCTGATGTTGGGAGAAAAGCAGTTGGGCCTGATAGTTGATCGCGTTTTGGAGACTATTACAGCGGCAGCGGGTTGTGTTTCCCGATTAACTCAATCCGTATGCAAAGAAGGGCATCAATATGTAAAAGGCATCCTTCATCTTTTCGATAAGCGCAGCGCCATATTGATCAATGTACCAAGGATGTTTGCCAAACATTACTATCTGGACTAAAGCAAAATTGTTACGCAACATAAAAAGAGGCTGTAGCTTTATTTTAAGCAGGCCTCTTTTTTATGCTTAAAAGCAAATTTTTCAATAAAAAAGGGTTTTTATGCCCAGGCATATAATATACAACTTTATGGTAAAAATGCTTTAACAGCAATAAAGCTATTAAGGAGGATATTAAATGAAGGTTTTTGCTTCCACGCATATACGCAACGTGGGCATTGTGGCCCATCAGGGCGCCGGTAAAACAAGTCTGGCCGAAGCCCTTATTTTCAATACCGGCGCGGTAAACCGCCTTGGCAAGGTGGATGACGGCAACACAGTTTCCGATTATCACCCGGAGGAGCTAAAACGTAAAAGCACGGTCAATACATCGCTTTTGGCCTGCGAATGGCGGGATCATAAAATCAATGTGCTTGATGTCCCTGGTTTTTC
>WRIA01000102.1 GCA_009782975.1 Clostridiales bacterium | reverse complement strand
TGCCAGAAAGGATAGTTTTCGTAGATATTAAGCACCCGGGGTATGCCTATTATACCCTTATGCGCCGAAGCGGCCGATAAAGCGGTATAGGATAGCAGGCGGCGGTATTTGTACTCGTACAGGTTGGGCGGCCGCTTTTTGGCGGAGCTTTCGCTGGCCCCGCGCTCACAGCGGTTATTGGAGGTATAAGCGCCGCCGTCCGCAAAACGGCTGATAGTTAAAAGGCAGTTGTTGCCGCACAGGCCGCAGTGACGCGTGGATCTTGTTACGGAAAAATCCGTAAGCTCCCCCGGCGTCAACAGGGAGGAGCGGCCGCCCTCATAAGTTTTAAGCGCTATCAAGGCAGCGCCGTAAGCACCCATAAGCCCGGCTTTATCCGGGCGGCTTACCTCCCGCCCGGCGGCGAGTTCAAAAGCGCGCAGCACAGCTTCGTTTAAAAAAGCGCCGCCCTGCACCATTATATTAGCGCCCAGTTCCTGCTTATCCCTAAGTTTTATAACCTTGAAAAGGGCGTTTTTTACCACGGAATAGGAAAGCCCGGCCGAGATATCCCCCACCGTGGCCCCTTCCTTTTGGGCCTGCTTTACACGGGAATTCATAAAGACTGTGCAGCGCGAACCCAGATCCACCGGGGCTGCGGCACAAAGGGCCGCGTCGGCGAATTCCGCCGCCGTAAGACCCAGGGCCTTGGCGAAGGTCTCTATAAAGGAGCCGCAGCCGGAGGAACAGGCTTCGTTAAGAAAGATATTATCTATACCGCCGTTCTTTACGCGCAGGCATTTCATATCCTGCCCGCCTATATCCAGTATAAAATCCACATTGGGCAGCAAACATTCGGCGGCGCGGTAATGGGCTACCGTTTCTATCTCGCCCATATCCGCGTGAAGCGCTGCCTTTAACAGGTGTTCGCCATAGCCGGTAACGCAGGACCGGCCAATATAAGCCTGTTTGGGCAGATTATTGTAAAGGCCGCGCAATATACCTAAAGCAGAATCCAGCGGGTTGCCGCCATTGCCGCCGTAGTATTCGTACAGCAGGTTGCCCGATTTATCTATAAGCGCGCATTTGCTGGTGGTGGAACCGGCATCCAGGCCCAAAAACAGCGGGCCTTTTGCTTTGTTAAGCTCCCCCGCGGGCAGCTTGGCCCGTGCATGACGGGCGCGGAAGGCAGCCAATTCCTCCCCGTCATCAAACAGCGGCGCTAAACGTTCTACCTCCTGCAATTTTTGCTCTACCAGGTTTTGCAGGCGTTTTCCTAACTCCTCCGCGGAAAGGGGTTGTTGCTCGCGGGAGGCCAGCGCCGCGCCCATTGCTATAAACAGGCGGCTTTCTTCCGGCACTATGGCCTGCTTTGGCGTAAGTTCCAGTGTCTTTATAAAGCGTTCGCGCAGTTGGGGCAAATAATGCAGCGGCCCGCCTAAAAAGGCCACCCTGCCCCGTATGGGCTTGCCGCAGGCCAGGCCGGATATTGTCTGATTGACCACGGATTGGAATATAGAGGCCGCTATATCAGCTTTTGCCGCGCCGTCGTTTATCAAAGGCTGTATATCGCTTTTGGCAAACACGCCGCAGCGGCTGGCTATGGGATAGATGGTTTGGGCCTGCCGCGCCAGTTCGTCCAGACCGTCCACATCCGTGCCCAAAAGCGTGGCCATCTGGTCTATAAAAGCGCCGGTGCCCCCGGCGCAGGTGCCGTTCATACGCTGCTCCAGCCCGCCGCTTATATAGGTTATCTTGGCATCCTCGCCGCCCAGCTCTATTGCCACATCCGTACCCGGTATAAATTCCCGCACCGCCCTTAGGCCGGCCGCTACCTCCTGCAAAAAGGGCAGCCCCAAAAGGGTAGCCACGGATATACCGCCGGAGCCGGTAACGGTAAGGGTAAGCCGGTGTCCGGCAAAATGCTCCACAGCTTCCGAAAGCCCGGCGGCCAAACTTTGCCGCACATCGGAATAATGGCGGCGGTAACGGGCGTAAACAAGCTCTTTTTTTTCATCCAGCACGGCTATTTTGATGGTGGTGGAACCGATATCCAGACCGGCATGATAAATGCCCCGCATAAAGCACCTCTGTAAGCAGTCATAATATGGCAGTTGTAATATATTGACACATTCTTAATATTAGCATATACATCTGCATAACGTCAATAAATCCCTTGTATATCGGAATATTGCCATTATAGATATGTTGAAAAACATAACACTATAATACGCGTATTTAGCGTTGCGCACCATATACGGTGCTTATATGACACCACATACGGCGTCACCATGAATCAAAACGGTGTAAAATGTATGTTTTCTACATGACCATTATATAAAGGAAACAGGAATATGACCTAACAGGAAAAGGCAAAGTATGGGCGAATATAAAATATCAGACCTATACACTTATTTTAGGAGCAAACTATGCTGACGCGATACATAAACCCCAAAGAGATATGGAGCATACCTAATATATTGTCGCTGCTTAGGATAGCCCTTATACCCTTTGTGATGTACAATTATCTTAAGGGCGCGGTAAATGTGGCCGGCGTGGCGCTTATCATCTCCGGCCTTACCGATGCTGCGGATGGCTTTATAGCCCGCCGTTTCGGCCAGATAACCTCCCTGGGCAAAATACTGGATCCTCTGGCGGATAAGCTTACCCAGGTCTGCGTGGCGGTTGGCCTGTGCCTTACCTACAGGGCTTTGTTGCCATTGGCGCTGGTATTGGGGGTAAAAGAGCTGCTTATGGGCCTTATGGGCATTACTCTGCTGCGCCGCGGCAAACAGCCTTTTGCCGCCCGCTGGTGGGGCAAGCTGGCTACCATTGCCTTTTATGTGGCGGCCACGGCCATAATGCTGTTCGGGCACGGTTTTTCCAGGGGCGTGATACGGGGCATATCCCTTACCGTGGCGGCGCTGTTGGCATATTCTTTGTTCCGTTATTACGATATGCTTAAAAGCCAGCTTACAAAGTAGAACTTTAAGATCAGCAACTGAAAGGACCGGTCATGGACATAGCCGAGTTGTTGCCGCCGGCCGTAAAATGGAACGGGGCTGCGGACGCGCTGGATATCATAGACCAGACCCTGCTGCCGGGCCGCTTGCAAATAGCAAGCCTTTGCAGCGAAAAAGAAGTTTACGCGGCCATCCGCGCTTTGCGGGTGCGGGGCGCTCCGGCCATAGGCATTGCTGCCGCTTACGGCCTTTATTTGGCCATGCGCCACAGCGCGGCAGCGGATAAGCCCGGCTTTTTGGCCGAGCTGGAGCAAAAACGGCGGTATCTTTCCTTAGCCCGGCCCACGGCGGTCAATTTAAGCTGGGCGCTGGATAGGGCGGCCCAAGCCGCGCATAACTGCTCGTGCCGGGACACACAAGGGCTAAAGCAGGCATTGCTGGACGAGGCTACAGCCATAGCGGAACAGGAAACGGCCTGTTGCCGCTCTATAGGCTCTTATGGGCTTACCCTGCTTAAAGAGGGCGACAGCATACTTACCCACTGCAATGCCGGGCACTTGGCTACCGCCGCTTACGGCACGGCCCTGGCCCCTGTTTATTGCGCCCTGGAACGTGGGATAAAGCTTAAAATATATTGCGGCGAAACGCGCCCGCTGCTGCAAGGGGCGCGCCTTACCGCTTACGAGCTGGGCAAGGCCGGGGCGGATGTAACGCTGCTTTGCGACAATATGGCGGCATCCCTGATGGCGGCCGGCAAAATAGATTCCGTTTGGGTAGGGGCGGATCGTATAGCGGCAAACGGCGACACGGCCAACAAGACCGGTACCCTGGCCCTTTCCGTGCTGGCGCGTCATTTTGATATACCCCTTTATGTTTGCGCGCCCTATAGCACCGTAAGCGCCGACACCCCCACGGGCGCCGGTATAGAAATAGAGCAGCGTCCGGCGGAGGAAGTTA
>WRIA01000101.1 GCA_009782975.1 Clostridiales bacterium | reverse complement strand
GTTGGGACGGCCGTTTCTCCCGGGAAAATATTTTGCTTACGGCCTGTTTAGTCTGCGTACTGGCACTGGCCGCCGCGGTGCTGCGCCAAACGGAGGAGATAAAGCGGAACAACAAAGCATACAGCCTGCAAAACCTTATAATAAACGGGCACAGCCATGTTGCTTTGGGCGAAATGCAGATACGCTTTGATGACGGCGAGCAAATGTTTCTTTCCATAAACAAGCTGGAGTTTGTTTTGCAGGCCAAGGGCATACAAGCCCTGTATCAGCCTCAAAGCCAGGCATTGCTGCAAATTTCCCTGGCGCTTAAACTGGGCAGCGATATACCGGTTACGGAGTATTACATAAAGCGGCTTTCCTTGTTTGCGGCGGATACGGTAATAGAATGCGAGAACCCACAAAAAAAATTCTATCCTTTATACGCGGTAAACGGCACCTTTGCTCTTAATTTTTATACTTGTTGCAAAGACGTAGCCGCCGAAAAGCTTACCGGAAAGTTCTTTGCCGCCGCCGGGCTGCGGCTTTATTATAGCTTTGTGATAAAAAACAGCGCCGGCGTTATTACAGAGCTTTACGGCACCGCGCTTTACGAAAAAGCCAGCTACGATAGGGGCAACCTGCATTATACTTTACAGGAGACCAAGGATAACCAATATTACTATATGTAGCCCGCTGCATTTGCCCATGCTTATGCCCAATAAGCTCTGTTCTGTTTATAAAGCCCCGGCCTCTGCCCTTTATGCGGCGGAGGCTTTATATTATATGTGCACAAATGTGCACAAACGCAGGCTTATTGATTATTTTTATCTGTTCGGAAAAAATACGATTTTACTTACAGGCATGTTATGGCAGGTGGTTGGTTGTATAAAAATACAAGTCATTTTAGAAACATACCGCCTTTGTCGTTGATATGTTCATAACGTATGTTATGTATCGTTATCTTAAGCTAGATGCCTATATGATCGTTTGCGGCAGTAAAAACCCTCCATTCGGCGCTTATACAATGAACGCGATATCCTTTCCACGTTATATGATGAAACAAATATTATTTTAGATATATAAATGATTCTTTGTCAAATTTAGTGGATTTTTTTAAACAAAAAGCTGGACATTCCGCGGACTATCAGTTATAATAAATAGTAGAAATATTGCAACTAAATAAAACGATTGATCATTAAGCGAAATATGTGTGAATTTCTGTCTGTATAGCTCTTTATTTTAAATTTTCAACAGGAAAGGTATGATGGCTATGTTAAGTGAGATCATCCCCCGCATAGAAGAAATAATAGGCGATAAAGAAAAAACCGCCGAGGTATTGGCGTTGATAAGTGAAGCGGAGCATGAGAAAAAAAGCCTGCGTTTTCAAAAGCAGGTAGAAGGTATAGCCGCGGCCAAGGAGCGCGGGGTGCAATTTGGACGCCCGTTGATGGATTTCCCCAAAAATTTTTCCAAGATATGTAAAAAGCAGCAGGAAGGTATGCTTACGGTTACCGAGGCCAGCAGGGCTTTAAACATAAGCCGCCAGCAATTTTACCGCTTGCGCAAGCGGTACGAGATGCAGGAGCCGGAATAAACCCCCGGGTTTTTAGCTTCTTGCAGAGCATATCCTAAGTATCACCGTTTCCAACAAATCTTCCATATCGCCCTTGCCGCTCTTTTGCGCTATATCCGCCGCCAGCAGCATTTCCAGCGTCTTTATAAGTTGACGACGGGAAAACGTGCGGTTGGCTTTAGCGCATTTTTCCGCCACATAAGGGTGCAGGCCCAGTTCTTTGGCTATTTCGGCGGGCTTTGCGCCCCTTGTTTGCAGGTCTTGCGTCAGCAGCATATTGCGAAACTGGGCGGCCAGCAACGCGAAAATCTTTTGTTCCTCCTCCCCCTGACGCAGCAAACGGCGATAGCAGGCGCAGGCTTTGGCAGCATCCTTGGCCGCCGCCGCGTCGGTAAGCTCGAACACCGTCAAAAGGCTGCTTTCAGACACAAGGGCCAGAGCGTCCTTTAATGTTATCTCCCCTTTATCCCCGCAATAGAGCATAAGCTTATCCGCTTCCGCAGCCATTTGGCTAAGGTTGGCGCAGCTAACGCTGATATGGGCTATGGCCCTTCTATCCGCCTTTATACCGGAGGCCTTAAAGCGGTTTGCCAGCCAGGTATCCCTTTCTCCGCCCTTGGGCGTGACGCATTCTATAAGGCGTCCTTTTTTTTGTATGGCTTGCGCCAGCTTGCGGCGTTTATCCACGCTGCCGCGCAGGGTAAGTGCCAGGCAGGTATTGGGGTTTGGCAATTCCAGATAAGCGAGCAACGGGGCGGTCGTATCCTTATCCTCCCCCTTATGGCCGGTGCTTTTGCCCGCCGTTTCCAGCCAGTTGATATTTTTGACTATCACCAGACGGGAACCGCCGAACAGGCTGCCTTCCATTGCCGCCGCCGCCGCTGTTTGCGGCCCGGCCGTTCCGCCGTCCAGTATTTCCACGCCCCATTCCCCGCCGGAGGGGGCTACGGCGTGTATAAGGGCTTGCAAGGCTTCGTCCATAAGCCAGGCTTCATCGCCAAAAAACAGATATACGGGCTTCAGCTTCCCGGCGTTTATATCGTCATGCAGTAGCTTCATTTTATACAACACCTTTACCAAAAAGTACCGGCCCGCCAGCTTTTACCATCGCTTTTTATGGTCACAGCGCCGTTTATATCCGTGCGGAAAAGGCTGGCGCGCTCCTGCCAATATTCTACCACAATCCCGGCGGGATGACCATAGCTATTATCCCGGCCCACGCTTATGACCGCAGCCTCGGCGGGCAACAGGGCATAGGCTTCTTCATCATAAGCGCCCTTGCTGCCGTGATGAGGTATTTTTACTATAGTCGCCGGCGGCAGCAGGGCAAGCTCTTCAAAGGAGGCATCGCCGGTAAAAAGAAAGCTTATATCTCCATAACTTAATAGTCCGCTAAGACAGCCCGCGTTATTATCGCGCTCGCTGTAAGCAGCACCGGCTGGCGGGTTGACTATGTAAAGAGAAAGTTCCGGCCCTAAGACGAAGCGTTGCCCCGCATAAGCCGGTGTTAAAGCTACACCCTGCTGCCGCGCCAGTTCCAGCATACGCTGTTGCAGAACGTTTTCCGTGAATACACCGGCGTACAAAAGCTGCCCTACCTGCATATTTTCTAATACCGTAAGCAGCCCGTCTATATGGTCGGCATCGGGATGAGTGCTAAAAAGCAGATCTATACGCTTTAACCCCCGGTAACGCAAATAGGGCAGCAGCGCGTTTTCCCCCACCTTGCCGCTGGCTAATCTGCTTCCGCCGCCGTCTATAAGTATGCTTTGCCCCAAAGGTGTTATGATAAGTGTGGCATCCCCCTGCCCAACATCTATAAAAACAACCTCCAACTGCCCTTCCGAGGGCCGTGCTACGGCCGGGGCAAAGGATAACAAAAGTACCAGCAACGGCAGGGAAAATAAGATAAACAGACGGGGATGGCGGCGCTTCTGAGCCAAAGGCGGCAGGGCCAGCAAAAACGCGTAAAAGAGCGCTACCGCCAAAAGCGGCGTTTGACCGCTGGCTATATAAGCGCCGGGCAGGGTAACGCTAAAGGAACTGAACGCCATCAGGGGCCGCATAATGATATCCGCGGCAAAAAGCGGCAGGGTAGCCAGGGTTACGGAAAAAACAGCAATCAGGGCAGCGGCAAAGCATAGCAGCACCGTTAAGCCTGCCCCTATCACGAAGAGTGGCGAGATAAGCCAGCCCACTACGGATATGTTATAAAAATAATAGCCTATAAGGGGCATTACGCCGAAAGAGGCGGCCAAGGTTACGGCAAATGATTCCGCTGCCCCAAGGCGTATGCGCGTTAGCCGGGCGCGGGCATTTGATACCTGCTGTGCGTCGTATTCCTCCGGCGTATCTTCCCGCACAGTTTTGCTTATAAGCAGTGCTTGCATGGTGGGCAAAAG
>WRIA01000100.1 GCA_009782975.1 Clostridiales bacterium | reverse complement strand
ACGGCTCGGAACCCACGCCAAAAAGCAATATGTATAATATCAGCGCCAGTTATTATCAACCGCAGTTGAATCAGCCTCTGCTTATGAATAAAACTACCGTGGTGCGGGCTTGCGCCATTGGCGCGGGCAAAGAAAACAGCCCGGTAGCCTCCATTACGGTGTCCTTCGGCGGCGCGCTGTTCAGCGATCTGGCGGGTTACGAACCTGTCCGCCCGGCCATAGAGGCATTGGCCGCAAAAGGGGTGATAAGCGGAACCGGCGACAGCCGCTTCGACCCGGCGGGCTCTTTGACCAGGGCCATGTTCGTTACCATGTTGGGGCGCGCCCTTAACGGAGGAACGGGGGCCGCTGCCGCCGGAACGAAAGAATTTACCGATGTTGACTATGGCTCCTGGTACGGCCCGCATATACATTGGGCGGTAAAAACGGGCATAGTAAGCGGCTACCCGGACGGTACCTTTAAACCCCACCAAAACCTTACGGTGGAGGAAATGATAGTGATGGCTGTGCGGGCAAGCGGATTAAAGCCCGGTAAGGTGGTGGCTATAAGCGGCGTAAGCGAGTGGGCAAAGCCCCTTATAATGATAGCGGAAAACCACCATATGCTGGTTAGGGGGTATCTGGCCGAAGAAAGCGCGCAAGGCATAGCCGTAAAGGGCTTTAAACAGGCAAGCCGGGCCGAAGCGGCCTTGCTGCTTTATCAACTGCTGCAAGCCCTTAACAAGCTGTAGCTTGTACGGTATACGCCGTACTATATCCACGGACAAATACTTCTTACCAATCATCATCAACTTCTTCGTCATCGTCCTCCGCTTCTTCATCATACTCTTCGTCATAGCAGTCTTCCTCTTCCTCTTCCTCTTCCTCTTCCTCTTCTTCCTCTTCTTCTTCCTCCTCTTCCTCTTCTTCATAAACATCGTCATTAAAATCTTCAGTAGCCTTTTCTTTCATAATTTCTGTGAAGATAATGAATTCTAGCGGATCGAATGGATCGTCAAAAAGGTCAAAGATCATAGCAAATACCTCCCCAACTCGATTTTACAGCATCATGTTTTTTTTGATATACCAATTATCTTTTGCAAATCGTGCAAATGGACTTTGGTAACGGTCGTTATGGTTCGTAATACTCCATAAGCTTAGACACTGGATTTTAAAACATACTGTCAAAAATCCCGCACATATGCCTTTATACAGTACCGGATAAGCGCTGCCGGCTGTTATCACCGTTATCCAGCACCCTTTCTATCAACGTACTAAGGCCCTGCCCGGCTTCCCCAGCCGGCAAAGCCGCTATCTGCCGGTAAGCAAGCACGGCGTGGTTTTCTATCTGCCTGCGGCAAAAATCTATGCCGCCGCTTTGCCGCACCAGTTTCCCCATCTCCGGCAACAGATCTTCGTAGCCGGAAGAAAGGCTGTCCTGCCCGGCTATCTCCTTAAGCCGTTGGCCGCAGGATGGCTGCGTAAAGGCGTACAGCACCGGCAGGGTATATATACCGTCCGCAAAATCCCGGTGTACCGGCTTGCCCTCCTGCCCTTCATCGGAGATAAAATCCAGCAGATCGTCGCGCATCTGAAACATATATCCTATGTGTTCGCCTATAGCGGTCAAGCGGTTTACCACGCGCTCGCAAGCGCCGCTGGTGACCGCCCCCAAGCGCATAGCCTCCACAAAAAGGGCCACCGTTTTGCCGTAAATATTACGCAAATAGGCATCTACGGTGGTTTTTGTGTCCCAGCGGCAGCTCATCTGCCCCAGCTCGCCCCGGCACATTTCCTCTATGGTCCGCCCTATGCCTACGCCCTCCCTGTTAAGGCGTTCTTCCGAGAGATGCCGCAGCACACGGCTTATCATAAAATCCCCGGCAAAAACGGCCATATCTTTACCGTAAAGGTGCTGCATGGTAGGACGGTTACGGCGCAGGGGAGAATCGTCTATAACATCGTCGTGGATAAGGGATGCCATATGTACTATCTCCACCATAGCGCCCAGCTTACACAGGCGCTGATGTCTGGCCTGGTACTGCGGTCCAAAACGGGCGGCCAAAAGCAGAAGCAGCGGGCGTATCATTTTGCCGCGGCTTGCGCGCGCACCGCTCAACACCTGTGCTACCGGGCCTGTCTCAAAATCGGTACACAAAAACTCGCCTATATAGCCATCCACGAAAGAAAGCTCCGCGCTTAATCCTTTTACGCTAAACAACAACTCGTCCATAAAACCTCATCTATTCCGTCAAAAGATAAAAAACGTGATCATTTGATGGCATGTATCAATATGCCGGCCACATAAAGGGTGCCAGCGTATAAATTCGCCTTCACTATTGCGCCCATAGCTGGGCCGCGTTGCTCCGGCGTAAACGGCAGACAAATAAGCCGCCGCCACAGGGGAAAAGCGGCCAACAGCAACATGCTTACCGGTATAAGGCCGCCGCGAAAACGAAGGGCTATGCAAAGTACGACCAATAAAAGCCACAGACCAACACAGCAACGATATACCACCCTTGCGAGTGGCCTACCCAGCAAAAGCGGCAGGGTGCGGCGGCCGGTGGGGGCATCCCGTTCTATATCGCAGATATTGTTTGTCATCATTATAAGCCCTATGCCTAAAATAAGCGGCGTTGAAAGAAAAAATATATCCCCGGCCATATAGCCCGTTAAAGAGGAAAACACCGCCGCCGTTATAAGACCGCCCATGACCAACCCGGAAACTATCTCTCCCAGGGGCAGGTAAGATATAGGGGTTTTTCCTGCCGAATAAGCGACTATCACCAGACAACCGCATACCCCTATAACAAGCGTTACTATACCGCCCAGATAAACCGGATAAAGGCCCAGCAAAACGGCTGCCACCATAAAGCAAAAGCCAAGTCGGCGTACCTGCTCTGGATCCAGGTCATTATATACCAGTATGGCATCAGCGGGATCACCGGAGTTTTCCAACCGGTCGTTGCCCTTAATAAAATCATAATAGTCGTTTATGGTATTTACCGAAGCCTGTAACAGTACGGAGGCCATCAGCACCAGTGCGAACACCGGCAGGGGAAAACTTCCGGCTTTTGCAAAAGCCAGCGCCGCCCCCAGCAGTACAGGAAAAACCGAGGCTACCCAGGTATGGGGAGCGGCCAGCCCCAATGCGTGTTTTAGTGTCAATTTGCCGTATACCGCCATCCTAAACCTCTTGAGG
This sequence comes from Clostridiales bacterium, assembly GCA_009782975.1. Next base: position 798 of record WRIA01000100.1, on the reverse strand, counting down.
CAGCTCGCGCAGCTCCGCCAAGGTAAATACCGGCCCGTCCAGACATACATATTTGCTGCCGATATTGCAGCGGCCGCATTTGCCTATGCCGCATTGCATACGCATCTCCAGAGTGGTAACGACCTGGTCGTCTGTAAAACCCATCTTCGACAAGCTTTTTAAACACATATTTATCATAATGGGCGGGCCGCATAATACCGCCAGGCAGTCCTTGGGGGAAAAAGCGCATTCCTCCATATAAGGCGGCACAAAACCCACATTGCCCTGCCAATCGGGCGAACCCTTGTCCACGGTTATATGTAGTCTTGTATCCGGCTCTTTGGGCCAGTTTTCGAATATATCCTCCTTAAATACCAAATCGTCGAAGGAGCGCGCGCCATACAGTATATCTATGCCGCCGTAATCGGCGCGGTGTTCAAAAGCGTAACGGATGAAGGAGCGCACGGGGGCCAGGCCTATGCCGCCGCTGATGAACAGAATATGCTTGCCTTTGGCGGCATCTACGGGGAAGTGATTGCCATAAGGACCGCGTAAGCCCACCTGAACGCCGGGAGTAAGTTCATGCAGGGCATCCGTCAACAGACCCGTTTTTTTGACGGCTATCTCCAGCCAATCTTCTCCTTGGGCGGTAACGGAAAACATCGCTTCCCCCACCCCCAGCAGTGAAAACATACATAACTGGCCCGGCAGCACCGTAAAGGGTTTTTGCCCCTTGGAGTCGCAAATACGGAAGGTTTTAACATCCGGGGTTTCCTGCCGTATATCCGTTACCGTACATATCTTAGGTAGCAGCGGGTT
>WRIA01000099.1 GCA_009782975.1 Clostridiales bacterium | reverse complement strand
GCGGAAACAGCAGCTTTGCCTCGGGCAAAAACAAAGCCCCGGAGATCGCGGAAAAGGGGGAGCCGGGGCAGGAACTATGGCTTACTCTGGATCTTAAATTGTTGGCCGACGTGGGGCTTATCGGCCTGCCTAATGCCGGTAAATCCACCCTGCTTTCCAAAGTAACGGCGGCCCAGCCTAAAATAGCCGATTATCCGTTTACCACCCTTGCACCAAACCTGGGTGTGGCGCGTCTGGACGAGCAGGCGGAATTTGTGCTGGCCGATCTGCCCGGCCTGATAGAAGGCGCGGCCACCGGTATCGGCTTGGGGCATCGCTTTTTACGCCATGCCGAGCGTTGCCGGGTCTTGGTGCAGGTGCTGGATATCGCCCCGCAGGAGGATGGCAGTCCGGCCCACGATTTTGCCGTAATACAGGAGGAACTGCGCCTGTATAAGGCCGGTTTTGCCGCGCGCCCCCTAATAATAGCGGCCAATAAGATGGATATGCCCGGGGCAGAAGAACAACTGCAAGAGCTGCGTGACAGCCTGGGCGCCGAATACGAGATATGCCCGATTTCCGCCTTGAAGGGAGATGGGCTAAAAGAATTGCTGTGGAAGATAGAGCGGCTCTTGCGGGAAGCGCCGCCGCCTGCAGAAGCGGAAGAAGAGATACGCCGCACCGTTGTAAGGGCGGAGGAACCCTTCGCCGTAAGCAAAAACGCGGAGGGAATCTGGCAGGTAAACGGGGCGCGGGTGGAAAAGCTGGTATCCATGACGGATCTGGATAATGACGAGGCGGTTTTGCGTATGCAGCGCATCTTTGTCGGCATGGGGCTGGAGGATGCTTTAAGCGCAGCCGGTGTGCGGGCGGGGGATACTGTGGAAATAGCGGGCCGGCAATTCGATTATGTGGATTAGGAGGCTGTTATGGAGCAAAAAACGCCTCTGCGCGTAGGCATTATGGGAGGAACATTCGACCCCATACATCACGGGCATTTGGTCACGGCGGAGATAGCGCGCTCTAAGTTTGCCCTGGATACGGTGGTATTCGTGCCTTCCGGGCATCCGCCTCATAAGCAAAGCGTACCCGGTCACGCCGAACAAAGGCTGGTGATGACGCTTTTAGCTACCGTCACCAACCCTTGTTTTCAGGTCTCCACCAGCGAGGTGGACCGTATTGGCCCTTCTTACACATACGATACGCTTATAGAGTTCCGTAAGCTTTACGGCCCGGAAAGCAAGTTTTATTTTATTACCGGCACGGACGCGGTTTTGGAGATGCTTACCTGGCATAACGCAGATAAACTTATAGAGATGTGCAGCATCATAGCCGCCACCCGCCCCGGTTACCGTTTGGCCGATATAGGCCGCCTGCCGGAGAACTTTCGCAATAAGATAGACTTGATGCAGGTGCCGGCCTTAAGTATATCCTCCACAGATATCCGCCGCCGTATCCGGGAAGGCAAGCCTATAAAATACCTGCTGCCGGAGGCCGTGGAAACATATATCCATAAACAGGGGCTGTATTTGCAGGCCTGAAAAGCGGGGGCAAATTATGGCCGGAAATAAGGTTGTTAGGCCCGTAGAGAATAAGCAGTGGTCCAGCCGGCAACAAAGGCTTAAGGACTTTTTGCCCCCGCGGCGCTACGAGCATTGTCTGCGCGTGTCGGAGGAAGCATGCCTGTTGGCCCGTTGTCACGGTATAGATGAGGAAAGAGCGCGTTTGGCCGGTCTGCTGCATGATGTTGCCAGGGATCTCAGCCCGGACGCGCTATTTGCCAACGCGGCCCGCTTCGGCTTGACTGTGGGGCCGGATGAATATGCTGACCCGGTAATACTTCACGCGGCCGTAGGGGCGAAACTGCTAAAAAACGAGTGGGGCATAAATGACAAGGCTGTGCTTAGGGCGGTAGAGGAACATACGCTGGCCGCGCCGGATATGGATAAGTTGTGCCAAATTATATATCTGGCCGATATAATAGAGCCAGGCCGCAGGGAATGGCCAGGGCTAAACGCCTTGCGTAAGCTTTGTTACGAGCATTTGGGCAGGGCTATGTTGCTGGCCTTAAAGGAAAGTATAGGTTACCTTAAGGAAAGCCGTATCCGTATACATCCCCGTACTTTGGCGGCCTATGATTTTTGGGCGCGGCAGCTTGTTCAGGAGGAAAGCGCGAAAAAAAATTGAATATTGGATATAGGATAATAGGCGTAAAGACCCGTTAAAAAAACGGGATAAGGGGGGAATCGTTTGGAATCACGGGAACTGCTGGATTTTTGCGTTGAAAAAGCCGCGGAAAGAAAAGCCGTGGATATTTTAAGCATGGATTTAGGCAAGCTTTCTTTAGTTTGCGATTATTTTTTATTGTTAAGCGCCAACAATAAACGCCATTGCCAGGCTATAGCGGATTTTTTGCGCGAGGAGCTGACCCGCGTCGGGGAAGCGCCTTTGCGTGTGGAAGGCTATAGCGAGGGCGGCTGGATACTGCTGGATTGCTGCGGCGTGGTGATACATATTTTTCAGGAGGAAGAACGCCGCTATTATAATTTGGAACGCCTGTGGGGCGACGCCGAGGCGGAACATCACTTGCCGGAACAATAAAAAACGAATTTTTCAAGCCCGTGGAGCAGGAAAAACGGATAGCTGTATATTTATGCAAAAAAATGGTTTATAAATGTGGATAACCTGTTGATTAAGTTGGAAATATTAAAAAAAAACTAGTAAATGCCAGTTAAAATAGGGTGGCATAATAACGGTTGCAGTGTGGAAAAAAAGAGTATAAAAAATAAAAAACTGTGTTTTTTTTGACTGTTAAAAGAATTTCCCAGCTCTTGAACTTCAGAAAAAGTCAAGGGAAAAAATAACGATTTACCAAATTTTTACATAATCGCAGGATTATCACTATTAGATTTTTTTCTCAAGTATTGTCTAATTTTATACATCAAAATCATAAATCTGTTAGGGTGTAAACGATGAATTTCCTCAAAAGGGCTTGGCTGAAATCCCGCTGGATAGGCACCCCGCCGCTAAAGGCAGGGGAAATGTTGCGTCAAAGCAGCCAGATAAAACAGGGCCTGGTAATGGGTATGCGTCTGGCCGTGCTGGAGGATCAGGCAGCCGCTGTGCTGGCCCAAGGCCGCCTTGTTTCGGTGTTTTTGCCCGGCGCGTATCAGTTGGAGCAGGAAAAAATGCCACCTTTGACGCCGGACGCCAAATACGACTGGTTGTATCCGGCCAAGCTTTATTTCCTTAATCTGGCGCCGACCCCCGCCGAACCCTGGCAGCCAAAAGAACCGCTGCTGACGCGGGATCCGGAGCGTGGCCTGGTGCAGCTTTTGCTATCCGCCGAATACGAGGCTCAAATAGAAAATGCCACGCTTTTTATGCAAAGCGTGGTGTTGACGCGCGGTTTTTACGATTGGCCGGCCGTGCATATTTTTGTGCGGGAACGATTGAATGAGATGGTAATATCCTTGCTGGCGCATAATCAGACGGCTGTTTCCCGCCTGGGCAATATGAATGAAAAACTTGCTCTTGCGCTGCAACAGCAGATAAACCGGGAGTTGCGCGGCAGCGGCTTGACCCTGCCGGGTATGCGCATACTTACCCTGGAAGTGCATCCGCAAATGCGCCGCTTGTGGCAGGAGCAAAAGGATCATCTGGCTTTTAACAGGGCGGTATCCCGCTCTATAACCGGTTAGGCCGTGGGCGCGCGCAAACTGATATACCCAGCTCTTATAATTTTTACGGCAACAGCGGTGCTGTTGCTTTTGTTTCGACCGTTCAAGACAGTAGGACCGGAACCCTGGCATTACAAAAAAGAACCTATTACGGAGCAGGTAGAACGCTATGGCTATGTGGTGGCGGAAATACGCCTTAACAGCCTTACCTTCAGCGGGCCGGGGCAAACGCAGGCCGTAAACGAGCATCTGCTGTTTTATCAGGGGCTAAAGCTTGCTGAATATCGTGCCTGGGCAGAACGTTACTTCGACGAGGCAAAGTTC